>JAGLJX010000439.1 GCA_023142175.1 Emcibacter sp. | reverse complement strand
GAGGCCTATATCGCCAAACCTATCTCTGTGGGCAAATTTATTGAAACAGTTAAGAAATTCGCGGGATAAATTTGGGATATGACAGTACGTGTACTTGTTGTTGATGACGTAATTCAAAATGTCAAATTGCTGGAGGCAAAGCTCAACAGTGAATATTTTGATGTTTTAACTGCCATGAACGGTGAGGAAGCACTTAAGGTCATTGACGAAGAGCATCCGGATATTGTTCTTCTGGATGTCATGATGCCGGGAATGGATGGCTTCGAAGTCTGCCGTCGCATAAAATCCAACATAAAGTCATCACATATTCCCGTGATTATGGTTACCGCCCTTGATCAGTTAAAAGACCGTGTGGCAGGCCTTGAGGCTGGTGCTGATGATTTCCTTACCAAGCCTGTATTGGATTTACCTCTGTTTGCTCGTGTGCGGTCATTGGCCCGCCTTAAGGTGCTGATGGATGAACTGCGTATACGGGAAACCACCAGTCAAGATTTTGGCGCCAGTATAGGGTCGAACCTTAGTAGTGATATTAATCTATCAGATGCCAAAGTGTTGCTGATAGAAGATTATGCAAGGGTTGCCGAAAGAATTGGCCGATATCTGGAACAATTAGCCACCGTGGATGTGGATGACGCTGCATCTGGCGAAATAAGCACATCAAATCTTGAAGATTATGATCTTTTTATTGTCAGTCTGGGGCTGAATGATGTTGATGGTCTTCGCATCTGTTCACAAATACGATCATCTGAACATACCCGCCGGGCGCCTATACTTGTTCTGGTGGATGAGGGGGACACGGAAAAACTGGTCAAGGCTATGGAGTTTGGGGCGACGGATTATATTACCCGGCCCATAGACAAAAATGAGCTATTAGCCCGAACGCGGTCTCAAATCCGTCAGAAAAGATATGCTAACCGCCTGCGGGAGAATATGCAGAAAAGCATCGAGATGGCTATGACCGATGCAGTTACAGGATTGTATAATAGGCATTTTCTGTCGACCCATCTGGATAATATTATGTCCAAAGAAAGTGACAAACACAAAAAAGTTACTCTGTTGATGATGGACCTTGATAAGTTCAAACTGGTGAATGATACATACGGTCATGCCTCCGGCGATGAAGTTCTTAAAGAATTTGCCAGAAGAATTAGCAATGATATTCGTAATATTGATCTTGCCGCCCGTTTTGGTGGCGAGGAATTTGTCATCGTTATGCCGGAGACGAACCTTGAATATGCTCATTTTGTAGCGGAGCGGCTTCGCAGATCCATTGCGGATGAGCCATTTGTCATTTCTGGTTCCGAGGAACCCATTACAGTGACGGTTAGTATCGGGATAGCCCTTGCGGATGATAAAAATTCATCCAGCGAAAAACTTCTGGTGTCGGCGGATTTAGCGCTTTATCAGGCCAAGGAAAATGGCCGAAATCAGGTTTGCAGTATAGGATAAATAAAAACGGCCTGAACCAGAGGTGCAGACCGTTAAAATGCTGTCAGCGGAATAAGATTATTTAATTTTATGTTCCTTGAATTCCACATGTTTACGCACAACAGGATCGTATTTACGGAAAGTCATTTTTTCCGTAATGTTACGCGGGTTTTTCTTGGTTACATAATAGTAACCAGTGCCGG
>JAGLJX010000438.1 GCA_023142175.1 Emcibacter sp. | reverse complement strand
GCCAGATCCAGCTCTTTCCGCCTGATCTCAAAAAGCCCGTCATAACCATCTCTATGAGATTCCACAATGGATTCCGTTATACGGTAATGCTGCCTCATGCGGTGGTTATCTCCAGTATCTCGGTAAGTCCCCAGATTAATCTTTTTTTCTCCAAGAATTTCCTGAGTAACGTCCCGCCTGCGTATGGTGGTACTATAATATCTATTACTGCCAATAGTCAGCTTGGCAACCTCTTCCACATTACTCAAATAAACAGTGCTCTTGGCGGCATAATAATGATCTGTCTGTCCAACTACATTTTTTTTACGCAGGGAAAAACCATTATGGCGAACAATCTTTCCTGTATTTTCCAGACTACTATTCCCCGACTTGCTAACCCATTCCTTATCATCCTGAAATTTAAAGTTGACGACCACTTTGGTGAGAACAAAATCATCCCCCACTGGGAATTTATAACGAAGATCGAACTGCCCGTGGTATTTTTTTGAGCCTATGACAAGTATATTTTGATTATCTAGTCGTAATTTTCCAGACAGGCCTGTAGCCCCGGCCTCACTAGGCCAGAGCATTGTCAGCATTAAATATCCTGCAACTATTAACTTCAAATCAAACTCCTTTTTCACGCAAACCATACACACAGGATGTTCATAATTTGTTAAATTCTAGGGAGATTTTTATCCAATTGCTAATTGAAGGTCATGGTCTTATTATGGAAATATGACAGACATTAAAATCACCAAAATTTCAACTGAAGAAGACCTGAATAAATGCTTCCATATCCGCACAGTTGTTTTTGTTGATGAGCAGAAAGTTCCCATAAAAGAAGAAATTGATGGACTTGACGGCGAAGCGGAACACTATCTGTTACTTGTTAACGGGAAAGCTGTCGCCACGGCCAGAATCCGCATCCCAGAAGACGCGCAGGCAATATTCGAGAGAGTAGCCGTTCTGAAAAGTCATAGAGGTCATGATCTAGGACGAAAACTTATGGAATTTATCATAGCTGATTTACGGAAAAACCCCGCTATCAAGGGATTGAAGCTGGGCGCTCAGCTTCATGCTATCGTCTTCTATGAAAAACTGGGATTTAAAAGCTATGGCAATGAATATTACGATGCCAGCATCAAGCACATATGGATGAAACGGAACATATAGATATCAAATTTTAATCTGAGAAAGCCATTTTTCCGCAAGGTCTCCGGCAAAAGGAAGCTTATACTTCTCACCTTGAAGTGCCTTTACAATCAATATTACCCACAGCACCAGCATTACAAGCCCAAGGATCGGAATTAAAGGAAAACCAATTAGGCTGGTGACCAAAAACACATGTAACAAATTAATCCCACCAAAAACCACAATCGATTGCAACGCATGAAATCGTATATCCTGATCTTCCTTTTCAACTAAAATAACAATCAAGCCTGATAACCAACCCAAAATATAGCATGCCCCGCAAGCAACATTTTTATCTAGCCCCATATATTTTTTGCTCATTTTTTTACCTCTTTCTCTGATATAAAACTATATAGTAATTATTCATAAACTTCCAGCAGGCTGTTGAATGACAAATAATCTGCCTATATTATATAGCTTTCGGCGGTGTCCCTATGCCATGAGGGCGCGGA
>JAGLJX010000437.1 GCA_023142175.1 Emcibacter sp. | reverse complement strand
GTCACTGACAAGCTGGACGGCATGATTATTACGGTTCCCGAACCGGGATAACTGTTACCCTGTCAGCGCATTCCGCGAGACACATAAATATTGCGGCGATATATGCCATCGGGATGTAAATGCATCACCACGCCGTAGGGTGTTATGTGGATTTCCGGCAGGTAATAAGACATGCCGTAAGCATTGTAACCACTCCTGTAATTCACGTAATTATTATTATAATTTCCATAATAATTACTGTAGTTATTTCTGTGGTTATTTCTGTAATGTTTCCTATGATGTTTCCTGTGATGCTTACGGGCATGTTTTTTATAATGCCTGCGGTTATTATCATAGGTATGTTTGCGGGAATGTTTGTTATAATGTTTACGATCGTGACCACGGCTGTGCGCTTTATCATGATCGCGGTTATGTGTTTTCTCCTGCCGGTGGTCCCGCTGCTGATCATGTCGGTGCGACTTGGCCGATGCAGTGGTTGACCCAAAAGCAACAGCACCTATTAACAGGCTCGTCATCATCAGAATTTTAGTTGTCTTTTTCATCGTCTGTACCTTTCATGTCTTAGTGAATGGATACAGAATATAAAAAACCGCCTTAATCATTTCTGAATAGCTTGCTTAACTTCTGTTCATAAAAGTCATTGCCCACGTAACATATTGATAATACCTGAGAAATCCGTATCATCTGCACTGATTTCGTTGAATTTTTCATATAAGATCCGTGACATTTCCCCCAGCGGCGTATTGGCACCGACCGATGCTGCGGCCTCTTGAGCAAGGCGTAGATCCTTCAGCATCATGGCTGCGGCGAACCCCGCCTTATAGTCATTATTAGCGGGAGAAGTAGCCACCGGACCCGGCACCGGACAATAGGATGTCAACGACCAGCACTGGCCGGAAGCCTTGGATGATATAGCAAAAAGCTTATCCGCCTCAAGACCAAGTTTTTCCGCCAGAACAAATGCCTCGGAAACGGAAATCATCTGAATACCCAGCATCATGTTATTGCAGATCTTGGCCGCCTGTCCCGATCCGGCCTTACCCGCATGAATAATATTGGCCCCCATATCTTGCAAATACGGCTCGGATGCAGCAAATACATTTTCCGCACCGCCCACCATGAAGGTCAGGCTGCCCGCCGCTGCCGCTGCAACACCACCAGATACCGGCGCATCAACCATCCGCATACCCGCTTCCGTTGCCGCAGTCACAACCTCACGGGCCGTTTCCACATCAATGGTTGAGCAATCCATCATTATCGTACCCTTCGCCGCCGCCGCGATCAGACCATCATCGCCCAGATAAACCGACTTTACATGCTTGCCCGCCGGCAGCATGGTGATCACCGCGTCCACATCCGTAACCGCGTCCACGGCACTTGATGCCGCCATAGCACCCTTGCCGCAGATGTCTGAAACCACCTGCGCATTCAGATCAAACACTTTCAGATCGTGCCCTGCCTTTAAAATATTGAGCGCCATACCGCCGCCCATATTGCCAAGGCCGATAAATCCAATTTTTGCCATCTGCTATTCCTTCTTTAAAGGGCGAGTTCTTTATCACCCAGATTTTCAAAATGCGCCGCCACTAACTCATCCGTCACATCATCCACCCTTCTGGGGTTCCATTTTGGATTCTGATCCCTGTCAATGAGCACGGCCCGCACACCTTCATAAAAATCGCTCTGATAAGACACAATATGGCTGACAATGCGAAATTCCATCTTCATGGCATCATTAAATTCTAATTCTGCCCCGCGCAAAATCTGCTCTACAATAACTTTCAGGCTTATGGGGGACATCTTCCACAAATTTGACAAAGTTTTTTGCGCCCATTCATGGTCAATAGCCTCCAGATGATCGTAAATATCCTCTATGGTTTCTTCACCAAAGGCGGCATCTATCAAATCCCGGAATTCATCCAGCGGTGCCTCGCCGGGGTCTTCGGCAAATTCCGCTATAAGCCGGTCCACATCGGTGGCATCCGACACATCCGCCGCACTAAGAGCCAAGATAAAGGCTTCAGTCCTGTCAGACGTCATATAAGAAGTACCGATACCCGCATAGAGAACATCCGCCCCCTTAAGACGCGCCCCGGTCAGGCCCAGATACATACCAAGCTTACCCGGAAGCCGCGGCATGAAATAACTGCCGCCCACATCGGGGATCAGGCCAATGGCCGATTCCGGCATGGCGAAAAGGCACCTCTCCGTGATAATCCGGTGGGAACCATGTACCGAAACACCAACCCCACCACCCATGGTAATGCCGTCAAGCAAAGCGATATAGGGTTTGGGAAAATGAAAAATCCGGCTATTCACAACATATTCGGCGGCAAAAAACTCAGTGGCCTTATGATGGTCTTCCGGGCTGTTTTCCGCCAGTGTCTTCACATCACCGCCAGCACAGAAAGCCTTTTCTCCGGCGCCCTGAATGATCACCGCCCCGATGGCGGTATCTTCTGCCCATCTGACCAGCGCGTCATCCATCAGGACACACATATCTGTGTTCAGCGAATTGAGCGCGCGGGGGCGGTTCAATGTGATGATGCCTAAGCATCCGCGTTCTTCGAAAAGTATTTCTGCTTCTATGGTCATCTTCAAGTCTCCAATATATTTCGCGATATGATCAGGCGCATGATCTCATTGGTGCCTTCCAGAATTTGATGCACCCGAACATCCCGCAGGAATCTTTCAATGGGATAATCCGATACATAGCCATAGCCGCCGTGAAGCTGAAGGGCTTCATTGACCACATTAAATCCGGTATCGGTGGCAAGCCGTTTGGCCATAGCCGCAAATTGGGTGGCATCGGGAGCCGCCTCATCGACCTTAGATGCGGCTTTATGAAGCAACAGTCGCGCCGCTTCCAATTCTGTGGCCATGTCGGCAATACGAAATTGCAGTGCCTGAAATTTGCTCAGGCTTTTGCCAAACTGTTTTCGCTCCGTCATATATTGCACGGTCATATCCAGACAGGCCTGCGCAGCGCCAAGAGAACAGGCAC
Organism: Emcibacter sp.; assembly: GCA_023142175.1. The sequence continues at coordinate 229 of JAGLJX010000437.1, read as the reverse complement.
CGATATTCAATCGCCCGCCATCAAGCCCCTTCATGGCAATCTTGAAGCCATCACCTTCCGCACCCACCAGATTTTCCACCGGAACCCGGCAATCTTCAAAATTTACCGAACAGGTCGGCTGACTATGCCAGCCCCTTTTCTTTTCCTGTGCGCCAAAACTCAGACCCGGTGTGCCGCTTTCCACCACGATGGTGCTGATGCCTTTCGGCCCCGCCTCACCCGTACGCAC
>JAGLJX010000436.1 GCA_023142175.1 Emcibacter sp. | reverse complement strand
TGCTTGGGCCTTTGGTCACCACCAATGGCCATGTGATCAGGGGCGCGGGCTCACCGGGCCAGCAGCCCTGAACCGGTAGCATCCCCAGATCAATATCATCACCCGTGAGGACAATCTCCTGCACGGGGGCTTTTTTGACGGTCTTGGGCCGGGCATTCATGGCCTGTTTGAGGACGGGTAGCATATTGATGGCGTCTTTAAAACCGGACGGTGGTTCGGGCTGCCGCAGAAAGGCCATGGTTTCGCCCAGGGCGCGCAGCTCTGATGGCTCGCGGCTCATGCCCCATGCCACCCGCTCTACTGTTCCGAACAAATTGACCAATACGGGCATAGCGCTTTTGCTGCCATCGGATTTCAGAACATTTTCAAACAGGATCGCCGGACCACCCTCTGCCAATACACGGGTTTGAATTTCGGTCATTTCCAGATGGGTCGATACCGGTTGCGTTATCCGTACCAAACGACCCTTTTCTTCCAGATAAGAAATAAAGTCCCGAAGTGATTTATATTTATGAGATTTGTCAGTCATAGGATTCGTTATAGGTGATTGTTGGTGAGAGAAAAAGAAATTTTCTTGCCATAACTCAAATATTTTGTTTTAGATTAAGGGGTGGTATTCCATTAACTCCTATAACATTAAATAAATATTCCTATTTGTTAATATAGTGAATTATTCTAAAATATTAGATTTTATTGCCATTTTTCTAAATTAAATTCCTTTTTACAGACTGTTACCCGGAATCTTAATAAGGTTTCATCGGAAACAAAATTACCTCAAGTTTTGTTAATACCCTTATCATTGATTTGGATCGGTATGTGCTTAACATATTGTTAATAAGCATTAAATACCGTTAGGTTACAGATATTTTGCACAACAATTTATGGTGATTGATATGAGTAAAAATTTAAATATTTTAAGCGTAGTTAAGAATATGAACATTAGAAACCGTCTGTTTATGGGTTTTGGTGCTCTTTGTCTCATTTTAAGTCTGGTTATTGGCATTACTATTTTTCAGCTGAAAAATATTGATAGCCAGATCAGCCGTATAGATAATTTGCGTGTGCCAACATCGGCGGCAAGTGCGGCATTGGTTAAAGACATTTATGCCTCTCTTGCGAGCTTGCGGGGCTATATGCTCACCGGAAATGACAAGTTTAAAACAGAACGCGCTGCTGTCTGGGACGATGTAGATCGGGTGAGTAAGAATATGGACGCCCTGTCCAAAAATTGGACGAACCCCGCCAATGTGAAGAAATGGACTGACTTTAAAACCGTTTATGAAGAGTTTCGCGTCGCACAGACGGCTGTTGAAAATATTGCCAACAGCCCGGAACAATATCCGGCCAATATTATATTGGTCAATGAAGCTATGCCTCAGGCCGCTATTCAATTCTCAAAGATCACGACCCTGATCGACATGGAAGCAAAAATGCCCGCCACCGCCGAACGCAAACGGCTTTTGGGTATTATGGCTGACGTGCGCGGCACGCTGGGTCTTGGTCTTGCCAATATCCGCGCATTCCTGCTGACCGGCGATGCCACTTTCAAAAATACGTTTGATAAGCTATGGGCCAAAAATACCCGCCGTTTTGGCGACTTGCAAAAGG
>JAGLJX010000435.1 GCA_023142175.1 Emcibacter sp. | reverse complement strand
AGGGCTTTTTCCAGAAGGGGAATATGTTTGGCGAGACTTTCGGTTGATTTATTGTCGTCAATGAAAGTCTGGATCATTTCAAAATAGGCGCGGATTGCTGCCCCGCCATTTGCCGGAAGCTTGCGTCCGATCAGGTCCATGGCCTGAACGCCGTTGGTGCCTTCATATATGGGGGCGATGCGGCTGTCGCGCAGGAATTGTTCCATGCCCCATTCGCGGATATAACCGTGCCCACCAAAGCATTGCAGCGCACGACTGGCGGATTCAACGCCCTGATCGGTCAGGTAAGATTTCAGAACTGGCGTGATCAAAGCCAGAAGCTCTTCGGCTTTCTCACGATCGGCCTCAACGGGATGTTCCCGCGTTGTATCCACCAATATTCCAGCCCAGATTGACATGGCGCGACTACCTTCGATGAAAGCGCGGTTGGTCATCAGCATCCGGCGCACGTCAGGATGCACTATGATGGGGTCGGCTTTGTCTTCGGGGTTTTTTGCTCCGGTGAGCGCGCGGCCCTGAATACGGTCATTGGCATAGGCCGCCGCATTCTGGTTGGCAACCTCTGCAATGGCAAGCCCCTGAATGGCAACACCCAGACGGGCTTCATTCATCATGGTGAACATGGCTTTCATGCCTTTATGTTCAGCGCCCAGAAGATAACCAGTGGCGTCATCATAATTCATCACACAAGTAGAGTTTGAATGGATACCCATCTTCTCTTCCAGTGAGCCACATGACACGTTGTTATTTTCGCCAACGGAGCCATCTTCGTTGATTTTGTTGCGCGGCACGATGAAAAGGCTGATGCCTTTAACGCCTTGCGGGCCGCCACTGATGCGGGCCAAAACCAGATGCACTATATTTTCCGTCAGGTCATGATCGCCGGCGGAAATGAAAATCTTTGTGCCGGAGATTTTATATGTACCGTCTTCCTGTGGTTCGGCCTTGGTGCGCATCAACCCCAAATCGGTGCCGCAATGTGGCTCTGTCAGATTCATGGTTCCGGTCCATTCGGCGGAATACATTTTGGGGAGATACAGGTTTTTCTGCTCGTCCGTTCCCCACGCCGCAATAGATTCTGTCGCGCCTTTGGTCAGGCCCGGATACATGGCAAAGCCCCAGTTGGCGGAAACCATAATTTCAGTGAGGATAAGGCCTAGTGTCTGCGGTAGTCCCTGACCACCATAATTCACATTGCCGGTCATGCCCTGCCAACCGCCTTCGACATATTGATTGTAGGCTTCTTTGAACCCGTCGGGTGTTATAACCTTACCATCCACAAGCTTACAGCCCTGCTCATCACCGGAAAGATTTAGCGGTTGATAGATATTTTCAGCGCCCTTCGCAGCTTCGTCCAATATAGCATCCAGAAGGTCTGGTGTTGCCTCAGCAAAGGCGGGTATATTGTTATATTGCTGCAGATTAAAATAATCATGCACTAGAAACTTGATATCATTAATAGGCGCGGAATATGTCGGCATGGGGGTGGTCTCCTAATATTAAAATTTTATATTGTCCTGACCGGGATAGGGTTCCCAGTTTTTGAACATTTCAATAATTTCATTGAGCTCTTTTAAGGTCTCATCAATATCTTTTTTCTGTCTTTCAAGGGTTTCAATTCTTTCGCGGCAATTTTGCAAACCAATTTCCCGCTGTTTAACCTTGCCGCCTTCCATATAATAAAGATCCAGAAGTTTTCCCATTTCAGAAATGGTGAAGCCGACACGTTTGCCA
>JAGLJX010000434.1 GCA_023142175.1 Emcibacter sp. | reverse complement strand
GATTGTCTGAAGAATTTATTCGCGAAGTTGATGAAGACTTACGCCAAAAACAACTAACAGGTGTATGGCAAAAATACGGGTCATATGTTATCGCGTTTCTCATAGGAACGATTTTGTTTGTCGCCGGTAATGTAACTTTGAAAAACTATAATGAAAGCCAATATGCGAAAGTGGCTGATCAGTATAGCAAGGTGGAACAAAGCGTTATTGCCAACGATATGGGCGAAGCGTTGAAAAATCTTGCAACTTTGTCGGATACCGATGTCAACGGTTATAAAATACTTGCTGCCTTTAAAGAAGCTGATATTGAGCTTGAACAGGGCAATCAGGAAAAAGCGATTGCCGCTCTCGACAAGCTGGTAAATGCCGCTGGTGTGGATAAGGTTTATCGTGATCTCGCCAGCCTGAAAGCAGCAATGATTGCGCTGGACAGCGCATCATATGACGACATAAAGTCGCGTTTGGCCCCCCTGACCATTGAGGGGAATGCCTGGAAATACATTGCTAAGGAGCTGTTAGCCATGTCGGCTTTGCTTTCTGGCAATGCGGAAGAGGCCAAGAATCTTCTTACCCAGTTGGAACAGGATCTGGAAGCACCCGATGATGTAAAAAATCGGGCAAAGGATTTTAAATCCGTAATAGAATAATAGTTAAGGATGGACCAGATATGGTTTCAGAGCGTAAATCAATGACAGTGTTTTCAAAGCTTTCCCTCATCGCGGTTATCTGCGGCGCACTTGCCGCCTGTAGTACTTCATCGGAAAAAGCACAAAATACGAAGAAGCTGACCGGGGATCGTATTCCGGTTTTGACTTTTGAGCAGACTTTGAAGGAAAATGCTGAGCTGGTCAATCTTCAGGTACAGTTGCCTCGGCCCTATACCAACAAGAACTGGCCGCAGGCCGGTGGCAATAAGCAACATTCAATGCAGCATTTGACCCTTGGGAGTAATCCGAAGAAGATATGGTCTGTGGACATCGGAGACGATTCAAATAACCGCCGCAGCATTACAAGTATGCCGGTTGTGCTGGATGGTGTCATCTATGCTATGGATTCCATGTCAAAAGTTTCCGCCTATAATGCCGACACCGGCAACAAGTTATGGCAAAAGACTTTTAAGGAAACGGGGGAAACCTCGAATATTTCATATGGTGGCGGTGTCACTGCCGGTCCGGATGCGCTCTATATAACAAATGGTTATGGCCATGTGGCTGCACTGTCCAAGTCTACGGGCGAAGAAATCTGGATTACCAAACTTGCTGTTCCCATGCGCGGCGCACCAACCTATGCCGATGGTCGTGTGTTCGCCCTGACCCATGATAATCAGATTTATGCTCTGGATGCCAAGGACGGCAATATTATATGGAGCGAGGTGGGGATTTCGGAACATGCGGGTCTGGTCGGCGCGGCAAGCCCTGCGGTTATTGGCAATACGGTTATCGCCGCCTATTCATCGGGTGAGCTATATGCCATGCGGGTGGAAAATGGCCGGGTGCTATGGTCTGATACCCTGAATACTCAGGGCCGTCTGACAGCCATGGCGACTTTGCGCGATATTGATGGCCATCCGGTGGTTTTTGACGGCAAAGTATATGCCATAAGTCACAGTGGCCGTATGGTGTCCATTGATCTGCGTTCGGGTGTTCGTATATGGGAGCAAAATATTGGCTCACAGCATACGCCGTGGGTTGCGGGCGAATATATCTATGTGGTCACAGCCGAGGGCCAAGTGGTCTGCGTTACCCGCCGTACGGGTCTTGTGCGCTGGGTACGTCAGCTGGAAAGATTTAAAGATCCCGACCGCCGGAAAGAAGCTGTGTTATGGCATGGGCCAACCCTTGCCGGTGATCGTTTGATCATCACTTCTTCACATGGGTTTGCAGTAGCGATATCACCTTATGACGGCTCATTCATCAGCGGCATGGAATTGCCCGATGATATGGAAATGAGCCCGATTGTGGTGAATGATACTCTTTACTTCCTGACACGGGATGCTGAACTTATCGCCATGCGATAACATCACCGTTCTTTAGTGATTGCTTTATTGGCCCGTTTTGAGTAAAGAACGGGCCAATTATTATTTGGAAATTGAAATGGCTATTAAAGTAGCAATGATTGGCCGCCCCAATGTGGGCAAGTCAACTTTATTTAACAGGCTTGTGGGCAAGCGCTTGGCTCTGGTGGACGATACCCCCGGTGTGACCCGTGATCGCCGTGAGGCAAAAGCCAACCTTGGCGGGATGGACTTTATCGCCATCGATACCGCAGGGCTTGAGGAAGACGGCGTTACAAAGCTCGCGACCCGTATGCGTATTCAGACCGACATTGCCATTGAAGAGGCGGATTTTGTCCTGTTCATGATTGATGCCCGTGCGGGGGTGACCCCGCTGGATAAATTTTTTGCCGATATTCTCCGGCGCGGTACGACTCCGGTAATTCTGCTGTGCAATAAATGCGAGGGCAGGGCCGCAGAGGCCGGAATCTACGAATCCTATTCATTGGGACTGGGTGATCCCGTCTCCATTTCCGCCGAGCATGGCGAGGGGCTATCCGAACTGATCGAAGCTTTCGATAAAGTTATTCTGGATAACCAACTGGAAATAGAAGAAGAGCCGGACGAGATTATCAGCAAGTCCATATCCATCAAAGGCGAGGTAAGTGACGAAGAAGCCGAGGCCACGGAAGTCGATAATGGTCTGCCGCTACAGATGGCTATTGTCGGACGGCCCAATGTGGGAAAATCCACACTGGTCAATTACCTGCTCGGTGAAGAACGGCAAATTACCGGCCCCGAAGCTGGTCTGACCCGCGATTCCATCGGCGTGACATATTTTTACGAAGATCGTGAAATAAGGATGTTTGATACGGCGGGACTACGCCGGAAATCAAGGGTGATGGAAAAGCTGGAAAAGCTGTCCGTTGCCGATACCATCCGCGCCCTGAACTTTGCCGAGGTCGTTGTCCTGATGGTCGATGCGACCATGCCGTTTGAGAAACAGGATTTGAGTATCGCCAGCCTGATCGTACAGGAGGGCCGCTCATTGGTGATCGCGCTCAATAAATATGACCTGATGGAAAACCGTCAGGAGGTCATGAAGGACATTCTGGACACACTGGAACATTCCCTGCCGCAGATCAAAGGCATTCCGGTGATTCCCATCTCTGCCCTGACGGGTAAGGGCGTGAATAAGCTAATGCCGGCGGTATTTGATGCTTACCGTTTGTGGAACCGGCGTGTAAGCACGGCGAAGCTTAACAAATGGCTTGCGGCAACAACGTCCTATCATCCCCATCCGTCCGTCAAAGGTCGCCGGATCAAGATGCGCTATATGACGCAGGTGAAAACCCGTCCACCAACATTTGCCATCTTCTGTAACCGTACCGCTGATGTGGCACGTAGTTATGAGCGGTATCTACTTAATGAGCTGAGATGGGATTTCGAATTGCCCGGTGTGCCGATCCGCCTGTTGCTGCGTAAAGGCGATAACCCATACGGGAAATCACTAAAATGACCATCCGCTCTGTTACGGCTGCCGACGAGAAGAATTTTCAGGAGATCATGAAAATTTCAATCGCAGGCATCTGCACAGAGGCATATGGCGCAGCGACAACAGCGGCTTGGGTATCGGAAGACAACCCCGCCTTTCATTTCAAAATTCCGGAATTTGCCTTTGTCGCCGAAGACAATGACGAGATCATAGCCGTTGGCGGCTGGAGCCTGACTGATAAGGTCGACCTGCATCCCACAGGGGGCAGGATCATCAAAAACCCCACCCATGCCCGCATTAACGCGGTTTATATCAAACCGGGATGTGAGGGACGTGGCATAGGTCGAATAATGATGGATCACCTTGAAAAAGATATACGGCAGCGGACAAAGGTTCGTGACGTTTATCTATGGTCCACCAAAAACGCGATCCACTTTTACTTGGCTATGGGCTTTAAAGAGGGCGTGGAAGCATCGCCGGATGTCGCCGCAGGATTCAAAATTCAGGTGCGTTATATGTGGAAGACGTTGGGGTGAATATTGGGACCAATGGTATTCTGGCGTTTATTCATAAGTTTCCCAATGCTTGACTTTCTTTGGCAAATCCATTTATAGAACCCTATGCGTATATTTGATGGCATTATTAAGGACCGGGGGTCTAAATATTCGGTTTCGGGCGGGCCATGTCATTCCGTTGCAGAGGCAAAGGCATTTATCAAACAACTCTGCCGAAAGAAGAAATTCGCCAAGGCGACCCATAATAGCTGGGGATTTCTCCAAGGTGATGTTCCCGTCAAGTATGATGATGGGGAATCTGGGGCAGGCATGGTTATCATACGAATGTTAGAGCGGGAAGAATTGCACAATCATATCATTGTGGTCACCCGCTGGTACGGCGGCAAGCATCTGGGCGGCGATCGGTTTAGGCATATTCAGAACGCCGTACGCCATTATCTGGACAATGCCTTTTAAAGCTAACAAACAAAAGGCGACAATACAGCTATCCCAAGTATTTTCCTTTTACTCTCCCTTATCTGACATTCCTGCGAAGGCAGGAGTGACGAAAAAGGGTATTAGGTGATAGGCTCCGGACTGATCAGGCCGCCTGTAGGATAGGTGGCTTTTTCTATGATCGCTTTGTTGCCACTGATGGAAACCCGACCCAATGCCATGAGCTTCAGAGCTTCGGGGTAGATCACATGCTCTAGCTCAAGGACTTTTGCAGACAGATTATCCGCATCATCTTCCGGGTCAACGGCGACAGCCGCCTGAAGGATTATCGGGCCATCATCCATTTCGGGTCGTACGATATGAACGGTGCAACCGGTAAAGCGCACACCCGCTTCTAATGCGCGTTCCTGTGTATGTAATCCCTTGAAAGAGGGCAAGAGGGACGGGTGGATATTTAAGATGCGGTCTTTCCAACGATTGACAAAACGGGCGTCCAGAATACGCATAAACCCGGCAAGGCAGATAAATTTTGCCTCATACTTCTTTAATTCCTGATCAATAGCCTCTTCAAAATCCTCACGGGTCTCGAAATCACGGTGATTGACCACAGACGTTGGGATATTAGCTGCTTTGGCGCGTTCAAGGCCGTAAGCGCCCTGATTATTGGAAATAACCGCCACAATGCGGGCCGGAAAGTCTTCCTCGGCACAGGCATCTATGAGGGCTTGCAGGTTACTTCCCCGACCGGAAACCAATACAGCGACGTTTAACATAGTGCAATATCCTGTTAATTGGAGGAAAGAGCCTGCCACGGGGCATTGTAGCCCCAACTTCCGGCGGTTCCGGTTACAATGGTTGTCGGTTCATTTCCTGATCTTTTTACCACATGACCAAGACTATAGACAGTTTCGCCCATTTGTTCGAATATTTTTCGGGTCTCATCCGCGCCTGCGGCATCTACGATTACCACAAGGCCGATACCGCAGTTAAAAGTTTTCGCCATTTCCAGTGGTGCGAGATTGCCCGCTTCCCGAAGCCAGTCAAAGACAGGCGGTAACGTCCAGCGGCTTGCGTCCACATGGGCCGAGACACCATCCGGCAGGATACGGGGGATATTTTCCACAAATCCGCCACCTGTGATATGGGAGATAGCCTTGATATGGCCTGCTTTGAGGGCGGCCAATGTGCTTTTTACGTAAATTCTTGTGGGTTCAAGCAAGGCAGCGCCAAATTCCTGTGTCTCATCAAAGGGGCAGGGGTCATTATAGCC
>JAGLJX010000433.1 GCA_023142175.1 Emcibacter sp. | reverse complement strand
AAGTTAAAAATGAAAATCGGATATTTTGTAAATCAATACCCCAAGGTAAGTCATAGCTTCATTCGCCGTGAAATTCAGGCGCTTGAGAGACAGGGCGTTGAGGTATGTCGTTATGCCCTTAAATCAGACCTGGCGGAATTGGTTGATGATGGCGATATCGGCGAATATTATAAAACAAGATTTATCCTTGATACTTCTTCTCTGTATATTCTTTGGATTACCTTCTTTTGGTTTTGTAACGCCCCGTTAAGGTGGTTATCAGCTCTTAAATTAACACTGGCTACTGGCTGGCATTCAGACCGAGGGCTGTTTCGGCATATTTTTTATTTTTTGGAAGCTGGCGTACTTGCGAAGTGGAGCAGGCAGGATAATATAGAGCATATTCACGCACATTTTGGGACAAATTCAACAACTGTGGTGATGCTTGCCGAAAAAATGAGCGGCGTCTCTTATAGCTTTACAGTTCATGGACCAGAAGAATTTGACAAACCAGAATTTCTATCACTTGGACGTAAAATTGAGCGTTCATCTTTTGTCGTGGGCATAAGTTCCTATGGCAAAAGTCAATTGTTCCGTCAGATTTCAGGAAAATATTGGCCTAAAGTAAACATAATACATTGCGGCCTTGATGCTGAGTTTTATGATGGGGATGTGGTTCCCGCATTGAATGATAATAAATTTGTCTGTGTTGGGCGGTTATGTGAGCAAAAGGGCCAGATTTTGTTGGTGGAAGCCGCAAATATTCTTAATGCGGAAGGGGTTGATTTTCATTTAACACTCGCCGGAGATGGGCCGATGAGGGCCGATGTAGAACAGCTTATCAAAAAATATAATCTTACCACCAAGGTTTCAATCACCGGATGGATATCAAGCCAACGGGTGCGGGAAGAAATTATTGCATCGAGAGCCTTGGTGTTGCCAAGTTTTGCCGAGGGATTGCCAGTGGTTATCATGGAAGCTATGGCCCTTTCGCGCCCTGTCATATCGACTTATGTTGCCGGAATACCGGAACTCGTCATTCCTGATGAAAATGGCTGGCTTGTGCCTGCGGGGGACATTTCCCGCTTGGTCGACGCCATGAGGGCTACTCTTGATATGCCAATAGAAGAAATCAATAAAATGGGGATGAAGGCGCATAATCGGGTAATAAAACGCCATAATATTGATACGGAAGCCGCTAAACTTATTGCGCTATTTGAAAACGCTATTGCCGGCGGGCTGAAATAAGGGAGTGATATTATTATGTTCATTGTGAATATTGCCCTCTTCAGCATCATCTTTGTCTTTGGTATTATCGTGCTTTTTTTAATGCTGCAGGTCATTAATGCCGTATTTTATTCTGAGGAAAAGGCCGAAGGCAATGGAGCTAGAAAACCTGTTGCCGTTCTTATTCCGGCGCATAATGAAGAAAATATTATAGGCCAGACTATTGAGGTGATATTGCCGCAGCTTGTTGAAGGTGACCGGATCATAGTGGTCGCTGATAACTGCTCGGATATCACGGCCGAGGTCGCGCGTGAAGCAGGGGCGGAGGTTATCATTCGAACAGATGCTAATCTTAGAGGTAAAGGCTATGCTCTTGATTTTGGCGTCAATCACCTTAGGGAAAATCCGCCGGAAATTATCATTATCATTGATGCGGATTGCATCATAGGAGAGGATACGCTGGAACGGATAGCCAGAAAAGTTGCTGATAAGAACAGACCTGTTCAGGCTTTATATTTGATGCATAACCCGCCAAATGCATTTTTAAAACAAAAAGTTGCAGAGTTTGCTTTTCTTGTGAAAAATCATATCAGACCGCTCGGCATGAAACGCATGGGCTTGCCGTGTCAACTGATGGGAACCGGGATGGGTTTTCCGTGGGAGATTTTATCAACGGCTGATATTGCCAATGGAAATATAGTTGAGGACATGAAACTAGGCATAGATCTCATGACGGAGGGGCATGCGCCTCTGTTTTGTCCGCAAGCCAAAGTCATCAGCTTTTTCCCTGCTGATGAAAGCGTTGTTAAGGGGCAAAGAAAACGGTGGGAACACGGGCATCTGGATACGATAATGAATTATGCCCCCGCTTTATTCATTAGTGGCTTAAGAAAATTTGATTTTAAACTCATCTTATTTGCTGTTGATTTGGCTATTTTACCCCTTGCTCTTTTATCAACACTCCTTGTTGTTTTGCTGATTATAGCAGCTTGTGCTGTGATGGCCGGCGGGCATATTTATACATTATATTCCACGCTGGTCATTATGTTCATATTTGGTGTGACAATAGCGATTGCATGGTACCAATTTGGCAGAAAAATTCTGTCATTTTCTGAGCTATTGTCAATTCCGTCTTATATCTTGGGGAAAGTGCCTTTGTATCTGGGATTTCCGACAAATAAACAGAAAGACTGGGTGAAAACGGACCGTGACGATAGCGCGGCTTCAGGAAAAGAAAAGCCCGTTAATAAAAATGAGTAAGAAAAGAGATAATGAAGCCATGAGCGACTCTGATTTTGACCGTAATCTCTGTTTAATATTGGGACTGACCTTTGATATCGTTGATATGGAAGGGGCAGTTCGTAAAATAGTTCATGCCGTGGAGAATGGGCATAAAACCTTTCTTTCCACGCCCAATCTGAATTTTCTGATCGCCAGTCAGAAAAATGCAGCTTTTCGGGAATCTGTTTTAAATTCTGACTTCAGCATTGCAGATGGCATGCCGATCATTCTTATTTCCAAACTGCTGGGCCTGCCGGTTAAAGAGCGGGTTACCGGGTCGGGCTTGATTGAGGCTTTGCAGCTTGACGAGGCTTGCCGGAAAAACCCCATAAAGGTTCTCTTTTTCGGCGGTGAAGACGGCATGGCAGAGACGGCACATCATACCCTCAATACCAGAAAGTCCGGACTTAAAAGTGTCGGTTTCCTAAATCCGGGTTTTGGCTCCATAGAAGATATGAGCAA
>JAGLJX010000432.1 GCA_023142175.1 Emcibacter sp. | reverse complement strand
CAGAGCAGATAAATTACTTATTGCTATTGCCTAGCAAAGAGAATTACCTGGTTTTCTCCTGAACCAGATAGGATACAATACTACGCAGTTTTGCGGGCTGTACCGGCTTCTGCAACACGGAAAACCCTTTGGAGAGAACATTGTCAGTGATGGCACCACTACCCACACCTGTAAGGATAACTCCGGGTATTTGTTTAGCAATATGCCGCTGTATGGAATCAATAGCTTCAATACCGGAAACATCTCGTAGTTTTATATCTGAAATCACAATATCCGGGATAAAGTCTTCGGATTCAAGAAAATCCATTACCTCTGTACAACTATTAAAATCTACTACAATATGCCCCCAATGCCGCATTATCCCGCTTATACTTTCAAGTGATGCCCCTTCATTGCCCAATATTATTGCCTTGGCTATGACATCGCCGGGCAAGGTATCTAATTCCTCAGATTCCAGAACAACTTTTTTTAATGTGCCTTGCGGGACTTTTACGGAGAAGGTAGAGCCAACATTCATTTCGGATTTAAGATATATTTCATGGCCAAGCAATCGACCTAAGCCATCAACAATAGATAAGCCCAGACCTAGGCCATGAGACCCGTCACCTGCCTCATCCGCTATCTGAAAAAATTCCCTGAAAACATCTTTTTTATTGCTCTCAGGGATACCGATTCCACTATCAGTCACATAGATCGTGACATTACCACTATCAAATTCACAATATATATTCACATAGCCAAGGTCGGTATAGTGAATGGCATTGCTGACCAGATTACGTATGATCCGGCCAAGCATTTCCTTGTCACTAAAGACCGTCCTAGCGCAAGTGGAGTAGCCTAAGTCCAGCCCTTTTTGCTGCGCCAGTTCGGTAAATTCCTGAATAACTTCCGTCAACACTTCATTCAAACTAAAATGTGACCTGTTGGGCTTCATACCGCCGGCTTCGATTTTTGAAATATCGAGAACAGAGCCAAGAAGGTTTCTCAAGGCTTCCGATGTCTGAGCTACCTTCGTTATCAGGGATTTTATCTTGTCTGGATCTTTCTCATGCTGCATTGCCTCGATAAAAAACACCATAGCATGAAGGGGTTGCCGCAAATCATGACTGGCAACAGCCAGAAACCGTGATTTGGCTTCATTCTTATAGTCCGCAATATTACGCGCTTCATCAGCAGTGTCTTTTTCATATTTGAGTCTTGCAATCAACTTCTTGTTTTCTTGTACCAGATTGATACTCCGCAGGACACTATTCTGCATAATGTGACTGATGAACAGATTGACCGCCAAAAAATAGGTCATTAACAATCCGATGGCAATGAAGATTTCCTGTTGTGATAAAAGGCAACGAATTGCAAAAGGAGTAATACATGGCACAGCATAAGCAATGAAGGCCACTTTATATGTCGATAAATATGACACTGAGCCTGCGACCAGGCCACAAATGAGTATCGTGACCAGGATCAAAAGAAAAGGTTCCGGTAATAGCGAGGGGATCATCCCCAGAGAACCCCAAATAGCTCCCCCTATAAATGCATAAACAACAAAGAAAGTAGCGTTTTTTTTCACATTACTAAGGGTGATTTCTTCATTTTTTATTTTATTATAATGCCATAACCTGGCGCCATTCAACATTATCATAGACCCCATCAATAATAACGGAATCCAATTTTCCACATTACCCCATAATGCTAATGTAACAACTATTGTTGTCAGAAAGGTGAGTAAAACCATAGATGGAGACTGCTTTACAAGCAGCTTCACCTGTTCGACAAAAGCATATTTATCTTTTAAAACTTCACCCATTAAACACCACCCAACTTGTTCAATTATAAAACTAAACCAGCCCCTCCTGCAATGCAGCGAATGCAGCTTCGGTCCGGTTATTGACTTTTAATATCTGAAAAATAGCTGAAACATGGACCCTTACCGTGTTATCAGCGATACCCAAAATAGCAGCAATTTCCTTATTTGCCTTCCCCTGAGAAATTAAATTCAATATCTCAGTCTGTCTAGCTGTGAGAGAAATTTCCGATCGTGAGAGCTCGCCTGTACCCTGTAGAATATTATCGGGAACATATCTGCCCCCTTTAAGAATAAGCCGTAATGCCTGAATTATTATCTCACTGCTGAGGGTTTTTGGAATATACCCCATGGCGCCCAATTCCAGAGCCTTCTTGATAAGTCTATGATCATCCGATCCGGATAAGAA
>JAGLJX010000431.1 GCA_023142175.1 Emcibacter sp. | reverse complement strand
ATATGACGGGACAGTTTATTCGGTTATGGAATCACGGCAATGGGTGTTGGGAACTTAAGCTAACAGACTTGAGAGTTTTTGGATGGTTTGTAAAAAAAGACGTATTTATTGCATGTTTCTGTGATTTAAAAAACAACCTCTGCGGCGATAGTCCCCTAAGACCAAAATACTATGAAAAAAAAGTAAGAAAATACAGAAAATCATTAGATCTTGATGAACAAAAATATATAATAGGTGATGTAAGAGATGTCATATCGAATTAAAATAAGTCAAAAAAGAAAGATTTTTGCACGACTACTAGGCGAGATCCACGATCAACTATATCAAGCCTTCACAAAACGTGCTGAAGAAGACGGACTAACCAAAACCGGCTTGGCCAAAAAGCTTGGCGTCCACAAATCACTGATAACTCGCAAATTTAATGGCACATCCAACTTATCTATAAGGACTCTGGCAGAAATGGCTTGGGCAATGGAACATCATCCTGAATTCAAACTAACTCCAATGAAAACTATTGGTGGAAACAAAACCACCTTTGACCATTACTTCAAGACAGAAACCGCCGAAAATGTGATTATACAACCAGATAACAACAAAATTGAATTACCTACAAAACCAAGAATGATACATTCTTTTCAAGTGAGCCGCTCATAAAATGACACTATTTGCATATACAATATTTTGTGATGATACCCGCATAGAAAAAAGCAACAAAACGATTTATATTGGAACATATGATGGAGAAATAAATCTTTTAGGAAAAGATGAGGTCATGTTACCTAAATTCTCAATAACCATTGCACTTTGCATCACAAAAGAGGATAAATATGAAAATGCTGAATATGTTATTGAAATTCCAGAAATGGACCCAATAAAACTATCCCCCCCCCTCCCAGATAATTTTGAATATACTGACGATGCCACCCGCATGACGGTAAAGATTCATCTGGAACTTATTAATGTCAAAATCAAAGCAGAAACAAAAATAATCACCTACGTTATCGTTGACAGAAACCGTATTGAATCCGATAGACTATTTATCATAAAAGGTGAAAAACAAGATAACTTTGCAGAAGCTATTACACTGTAACGATAATATTCTTTTAAAATTTACAATTTCTGCTAATTAAATTCTACTCCCTGGATCCACTTCACCTAAATATACAGCAGTTGTAAGTGACAAACCCAAAAAGATTATTTAGAGTACCTAAATACCTTATACAACTTTGCGCCTTTGGCTTAACAGCAAATGTTGTATAAGATATCAGTTAAGGGAAAATATATCTATAATATAGGGAAAATAAATGACTAATACAGATAAGGCTGATGCCAAATCAGGTAAGGGGAATTTCTGGTTCAAAATACCACTTTGGAAACGTATTATTGGTGCGTTAATTTTAGGCGCACTCATTGGTAGTATATGGGGTGAAGGTGCTGCTAACATCAAATGGATTGGTGACATATTCATTCGCCTGATCCGCATGATTGTTGTGCCTTTGGTATTTGTTACGCTTGTCTCTGGTATTGTCGCAATGGGAGACCCTAAAAAACTGGGCTCAATCGGCATTAAAACCATGAGCCTCTATATTGGGACGACTGCGGTTGCAATTATAATTGGTCTTGGCCTTGCGACAATAATTCAGCCGGGTGTAGGCATAGACATGATGGGGGCAACAGCAGAAGCTCTGGCCCCTGTAATGCCACTCGGTGAAAGATTGATGGGTATTGTGCCTAAAAACCCCATTGCAGCTCTGGCAGATGGTGATATTCTGGCGGTGATCTTTTTTGCTATTATCTTCGGTTCCGGGATTATGCTCGCTGGCGATAAAGGTAAAGCCGTTGCGAGCGTAATGGATAGCGCAACGGAAGTAATGTTAAAAATCATTCATATGATTATGGAAGTGGCGCCTTTTGGGGTCTTTGCACTGATTGCTGCGACCACTGGCGCAAAAGGAATTAATGCACTTGCTGATGTTGTGCCATTAGCCCTGACATTAACGCTTGGCTTTTTACTTCATATGATAATTACCCATGGCGGCATCATAAAATTCATGCTTAAATTGCCTGCGACCCGGTTTTTCAAAGACATAATAGATGCTCAGCTTATCGCATTTTCCACATCATCAAGCAGTGCCACAATGCCTGTTACAATGGCAGTTGCTGAGGAAAATTTAGGTATCAAGACCCCTGTAGCATCCAGTGTAATACCACTTGGCGCGACCATTAATA
>JAGLJX010000430.1 GCA_023142175.1 Emcibacter sp. | reverse complement strand
TTTTATCCATAATCACATAATTGCGATCACGAAGAACGGTCAGGACAGACGCATAGGTTGACGGGCGGCCAATGCCAAGCTCTTCCATTGTTTTAACCAAAGTGGCTTCGGTAAAACGCGGCGGTGGTTGTGTGAAATGCTGATTTGGAGAAATATTGTCCTTATTGACATTTTCACCCGTGGTTAATTTAGGCAGCCGTTTGTCATCGCCATTGGATTGCACATCATCTTTGCCTTCCTGATACAGTCTCAGGAAACCATCAAATACCTGCACAGAACCCGTAGCCCGCAGTCCGGTTTTGCCATCCTCTGACATGATATCAGCGCTGGTGCGTTCAAAACTGGCTTCTGCCATCTGACTGGCAACAGTCCGCTTCCAGATAAGGTCATAAAGCCGTCTCTGGTCTTCATCCATTTTAGTGGGATTGTTTTTGGGTAGACTGTTCAGATCAGTGGGGCGAACCGCTTCATGGGCTTCCTGCGCATTCTTGGCTTTGTTCTTATAGAAACGCGATTTTGCCGGTACATAATTATCGCCATATTCTGCGGCAATTACATCACGGCAACCATTTATGGCTTCCTGTGCGATGTTTACGCCGTCTGTCCGCATATAGGTAATAAGGCCTTCTTCATACAGTTTCTGAGCACAGCGCATGGTGCGTTGGGCATTAAAGCCAAGCTTCCGCGAAGCTTCCTGTTGCAATGTAGATGTGGTGAATGGCGGGGCCGGATATCTTTTGGCGGGTTTGCTCTCAACATTCGCAATGGTGAAGGCTGAGCCTTCTATTGCTGCTTTGGCACTCGCCGCCTGTGCTTCATTGGTTAGGGTGAATTTTTTTAATTTTTCACCGTTTAGAAGATGAAGCTGGGCGGTAAATTTATCTTTTGCCTCTGTGGAGAGATTAACTTCAACTGTCCAATATTCTTCCGCGTTGAATTGCTCAATTTCCAATTCCCTGTCGCATATCAAACGCAGTGATACCGACTGTACCCGCCCGGCGGATTTTGATCCGGGCAGTTTGCGCCATAAAACCGGGGACAAGTTAAAGCCCACAAGATAATCAAGAGCCCGCCGCGCAAGGTAGGCATCCACCAGCGGTTCATCAATATCACGCGGATCTTCCATAGCTTTCAGAATGGCAGATTTGGTAATTTCATTAAAGACAACCCGCTTGACGGTCACATTTTTCATAATGCCGCGTTTGGCTTTCAATACTTCCAAAACATGCCATGAAATTGCCTCACCCTCGCGGTCCGGGTCGGTGGCTAGAATAAGTTCATCGGAATTTTTTGTCGCGTCAGCAATATCCTTGATACGTTTCTTGCCATCACTATCCACTTCCCATATCATGGCGAAATCCGCATCAGGATCAACGGAACCATTTTTTGAGGGCAGGTCACGTACATGACCAAAACTGGCAAGAACTGTATAGTCTTCGCCCAGATACTTATTAATGGTTTTGGCTTTTGCCGGGGATTCTACGACGACCGTTTTCATGTGTGGATTACTACAGTTGTTGAATATTTAGAATTAAGGGCTTTTACCTCTTTGTTTAACAAAAAGCTACCCTGTTTCCGGGATAACGAATAATTTCTCCTGCTAATTCCAGTTCTAATAGGACGGATTGCACTTCTGCGGGTCTTAATTCCATCATTCGGATCAAATCATCAATGGCAACGGCGGTGTGAGACAATTTGTCACGAATGGCATCCCGTATCATTCCAGCGTCCTTCTCGTCAATTGCAATTTGAAGATCAGTCGCCCCGTCAAAAAGATCATATTGCGGTTCGGATATTCTCTGTTCATCCATCATTTGCAGGACCTCAAGAATATTATTCACATTTTCCACCAGAACAGCCCCTTGCCGGATTAAATCATTTGGTCCTTTTGCCCGTGGGTCCAGGGGGGATCCGGGTATGGCAAAAACTTCACGGCCCTGCTCAAGAGCAAGACGCGCCGTTATTAATGAGCCGGATTTATGGGTTGCCTCAACCACAAGCAGTCCTGATGCCAGCCCGGAAATAATTCGGTTTCTGCGCGGAAAATGTCTGGCAGTGGGTTGGGTTCCAAGCGGCATTTCGGACAAAACAAGCCCGGTATTTATGATGGCATCATAAAGTCTGCCATTTTCCCTTGGGTAAATAATATCCACACCGCCCGCCAGCACCGCAATGGTTCCGGTTTCTAATGCGCCCATATGGACAGCAGCATCAATACCCCGCGCCATACCCGAAGAAATGATATACCCGGCTTGCCCCATCTCACGGGAGAGGGAGGTGGCAAGTTTTGTTCCCACAACAGAACAGTTTCTGGCTCCGACAATGGCAAAATTTTTATTCTCAAGCAAATGGGGGTGGCCCAAAGCCATTAGGATAGGGGGTGAACCTTCGGCTGCCATCAGAGCATTTGGATAGAGGTGATCACCACATACGATTAAAGTTCCGCCAATGTTAGTTAAAGCGTCAATTTCTTTCAACACATCAGATTTTCTAGCGGCGTAAAGCGGTTTTTTCCGGCCGCCCCGACGGGCAAGTTCCGGCAGGGCGTCAAGTGCATTCAAGGCGGTTTTATATTTGGAAAGTAAGTGACGGAAAGTTACCGGACCGACATTTTCGGTTCGAATCAATTGAAAGCGGGCTATTTTCTCGTTTTGACTTAAGTGGGCTGACATTTTTTCCCAATATTTTATTATCTAGATTATTTTCCGATTCTGGGTTCTGTCCCGGAAATAAGCCGTTTGATATTTTCCTTGTGCCGGATGAATATCATAATACACAATATACCCGTAAATATTGCAAGCCCTGAATTTTCAAAAATAAAATAACTATACAGGGGCGACATGGCCGCAGCGACCAATGCCGATAGGGAGGATATGCGGAATATAATGGTGGTGAAAAACCATGTAAGACAGGAGCCAAG
>JAGLJX010000043.1 GCA_023142175.1 Emcibacter sp. | reverse complement strand
AAATTATTCAATCCGGAATTTTTAAAACAACAGGGGCTACCCTATCCCGACTGGTTGTAATATAGTGAGAGTGTAATAATAAGAAAGAACACGCATGGCAGATACTACCCCCCCTCTTGTTTCCACCGAATGGCTGAAAGAACATCTTAGCGCCCCTGATATCAGGATTGTGGATGCTACTTGGCATATGCCGGGGGATGTTCGCAATGCGTCAAGCGAATATAGAGAGGCCCATATTCCCGGCGCTGTATTTTTCGATATTGACGAAATCTGCGATCTGGATAACCCCCTGCCTCATATGCTGCCCAGTGCCGAGAAAATGTCGTCTCGGATGCGCAAGCTCGGTATTGGTGATGGCAATAGGGTGATTGTTTATGATAATAGCGACGTGCGAAGTGCGGCGCGTGTCTGGTTCATGCTCAAGGCTTTTGGTCTGTGGGACGTGGCAATCCTGGACGGCGGCTTTCAGAAATGGAAGGAAGAACGGCGCGAGATAGAGGATATCCCCCCGATCCCCCGTATGCGGCATTTTACCGCCCGCTTTAACAATACCCGCGTTCGTGACCTTGAGCATATGATGGAAAATCTGGGCACGGCCAGAGAGCAGGTGGTCGATGCCCGCCCGCCGGGACGCTTCTCCGGCTCGGACCCCGAACCACGCGCAGAGATGAAGTCGGGCGCTATTCCGGGAAGCTGCAATGTATTTTTCAGGACGTTGCTGAATACACAGGACGGGACATTTAAATCACCCGATGAAATTCGCGGGATTTTTGAGGCTGCGGGGCTGAACCTGCAAAAACCCATCATCACCAGTTGCGGGTCGGGCATTACGGCATCTGTGCTGATGCTGGGGCTATATCTGATTGGCCATCAGCAAACCGCACTTTATGATGGATCTTGGAGCGAATGGGGCAGCCATCCCGACACCCCCGTGGATAAGAAATAATATGAAAAAAGATACCATCATCGCCTCAACCGGACGCGATAAAAAATATACCCACGGGGCAATAAATACCCCGGTTTATCATGCTTCCACCCTGACCTTCGATACGGTTAAGGAAATGAAGCAGGAGCAAGGCGAACTTCATACGGGCGGGCTAACTTACGGGCGGCGCGGTAATCCCACCACCTATGCATTGGAGCAGGCCATGTGCGATCTGGAAGGGGCGGATTGCTGTTATCTATACCCCTCTGGCCTTGCGGCTATATCCGGGGCCATATTATCCTTTGCCTCCGCTGGCGATCATATATTGATGGCGGACGGTGTCTATGGGCCAACCCGCAATCTGGTCGATAAAATGCTCAACAGGCTGGGCATCGAAACCACATTCTATGATCCCATGATCGGGGCTGACATTGCGGCATTGATACGGGATAATACCAAGATTATATTCACAGAATCCCCCTGCTCCATCACTATGGAGATACAGGATATACCCGCCATTGCCAAAGCCGCCCACGCGCGCGATGTGCTGGTGATGATGGATAATACATGGGGTACACCGCTGCATTTCAATGCCTTTGATCATGGAGTTGATTTTTCCATTCATGCGCTGACCAAATATATCGTCGGTCATTCGGATGCTATGGTCGGTTGCGTTACCACCCGCGCCGAACATAGTCATCAGCTTTGTGATATGTCTTACCAGATGGGATATTGTGTATCGCCCGATGATGCGTTTCTCGCCCTGCGTGGCCTTCGCACCCTGAAAATCCGCCTGAAACAGCATGAAGAAAACGCCCTCAAAATAGCCAAATGGCTTGAGGGACGGCCAGAGGTGGACCATGTTCGTCATCCGGCTTATCCAAGCTGCCCCGGTCATGAAATCTGGAAGCGGGATTTTACCGGCGCTAACGGTTTATTTTCCTTTGTGCTGAAAGCGGGTCATGAGCGTGCGACCACTGCCTTAATGGAGGGCATGGAGCATTTCAAAATGGGTTATAGCTGGGGCGGCTATGAAAGCCTGATCCTGACCTATAACGGCATTAAAAACCTACGCTCCGCTACCGGATGGGACGCAAGTGGTCCGCTTATCCGTCTGCATATAGGGTTAGAAGATGTGGATGACCTGATCGCCGATCTGGAAAAGGGGTTCGCGCGGTTTAACCAAAATCTTTAGCCGTTGGCAAACCTCGCCCAATCAGGAACAAGACTAACGCCGACAGCACAATCGCTGGTCCTGCGGGCAGGTCCCACTGGCTCGACATCATGATTCCCATGACAACGGACAGACTGCCGAGCAGGGCGGAATGGACCGCCATCTGTACCGGAGAGCGGGAAATTGTGCGTGCTGCTGCTGCCGGAATGATCATTAATGACGTGATCAGCAACGCGCCGACCACCTTCATGGCAAAGGCCACAAGCAGAGCAATCAGCAGCATATAGATGATCTTGGTCTTCAGAACATTGACCCCTTCCACCTGTGCCAGATCCTCATGCACCGTTATCGACAGCAATGATTTCCAGATATAGAAAAGACCGCCGAGCGCAATCACTGTCATGAGCGCTATGCCCATGATGCTCTGCATATCAATAGCCAGAATATCCCCGATTAGGAAATACATCATATCCTGACGCAGGCTTTCCTGTAATGCGATTATAATCAGGCCAATGGACAGCGCACTATGGGCCAAAATGCCAAGTAGGGTATCGGTGGAGAATTTACCACCCCTTTGTAAGAGCAACAACAACCCCGATACCAAGGCACAAGTCACCATAATCACCCACGGGCTTGCCGTGCCAAAGGCGAT
>JAGLJX010000429.1 GCA_023142175.1 Emcibacter sp. | reverse complement strand
TGGCCACAGCGGCCATCGCGCTGGCCATGAATTTTGCCCCAAATCCCATGTCATTGCAGGATATGATCATGTGGCTACTGGGTTCGCTGGAAAACAGAACCATGACCGACATCACCCTTGCCGGGCCGTTCATTATTGGCGGCTGGCTGATCATGCGCGGCGTGGGTCAGGGACTGGACGCCAGCAGTCTGGGCGAAGATACTGCACATACCCTTGGTATAAATCTGAAAAAACTACGTATGAAAGTTATAATCGGCAGTGCCATCAGTGTCGGGGCGACGGTTTCGGTCTGCGGGGCCATCGGCTTTGTCGGCCTTGTGGTACCTCATATGGTGCGCAGCCTTATCGGTCACGCCCCCGGTCGCCTTCTGATACCCAGTGCCTTGATGGGAGCTATATTGCTGACCATTGCCGACCTGATTACCAGAGTGCCTGTGGGACATGGTCAATTACGTCTGGGTGTTGTGACGGCTTTTGTCGGCTCACCCCTGTTTTTATATATTATATATAAAACGCGGGAGGCGATGAGATGACATTGAAAGCCCGTGACATTCACGTCACCATTAAAGATAATACGATCCTGAAAGGCGCATCCCTTACAGTTCAAAAAGGAAAAGTAATAGGTCTAATCGGCCCCAACGGTGCTGGGAAAAGCACTTTGCTAAGGGCTATTTTAGGGTTAGTGACCCCGCAATCCGGAGAAATATCACTGGATGATGAGAGGATGTCCGACTGGACATTAAAAGAGCGGGCAAAGAAGATTTCCTATGCAGCTCAAGGCGCGCCAGTCCATTGGCCACTTGACGTGCAGCATATCATTTCCCTTGGTCGAATCCCCCATCTTGACCCTTGGCAGAAGATCAGCACATCGGACGAAGAAATCATCCATCAGGCCATGATAAAGACAGATACACTGCATCTTTCCGAGCGGCTTGTGACAACCCTGTCCGGTGGTGAACGAGCCTGCGTCATGCTAGCGCGCGCCATTGTGTCTGAGGCCGACTATCTTTGTGCTGACGAGCCTATCGCCTCTCTGGACCCTTATCATCAGTTGCAGGTTATGGATATATTGCAGGGTTTGGCACGAGAAGGCCACGGGGTGTTAATTGTCCTCCACGACCTGACACTTGCTCAGCGGTATTGCGATGAACTTGTTCTGTTAAATAAAGGGGGAGTGCTTAGCTCTGGCGACGTAAGCCATGTTTTAACGCCGGAAAATCTGGACAAGGCCTATCATATCAAGGCCAGCCGATGGCAGGAAAATGGTGATAGCTTCCTAAGCCCGTGGAAAATATCAGGACGCCCCAGACATTAAGTCCAGAAACCGTACGGCGGCATCCAATTCGGCTTTCATATTATCCTGCCGGACTTTAGCCTCATCATCAATACCCCATTGGGCGATCTGGTAATTTTCATCAAGCTCTGCCGCAGTCCAGGCCTGCGCTGCCGTAATATTACCGCCAAGAACATTGAGCGCTACCGAAACCGAGCCGCATAGGGTGGTGATATTGTAAAAAGCCGCAAGTCGGAAACTATCTATGTTTTGCAGGGTTTTCTCTAGTCGTGCTACATCCTGTTCCACATGCAAAATGCCAGTGGTGACTTTCAACGTGATATCATGGGTCTTGGACACCCAGTCAAGCAGCGGCTGCCATGCTTCTGCCTGCTGTTTTACAAGGTCTTCTGGAAAATCAGCCCGGTAACAGAGTAAATCTGTGTTTGCGTATTTTACTAACTCTGCGATCAGGTCACCTCGGCGGGTTTCCACCCGGTCAATGGCGGTATTCTGAAGTTTGGCGATGGGCATACTATCGGGGTTTATCTTTTCCCCCTGCTCATTCCATTCCTGACAAATGGCCTCTGCCACCGTTTTGGTCGGGCTGAGATTTTGTCTTTTTTCCGGTGTCTTTACCTCACGACCATCCAGTTCCACCAAAAACCCACGATCATGAGCTACAATAGAGGCCTTCTCATAAAAACGCTTCATCTATAACCTTTCTAAGGTGAGAAATGTGATCAAGCATATAATGGGCACCGGCCTGTAATAGTTTGTCCCGTTCATGATAACCCCATGATACGCCCACCGCGCGAACATTTGCCGCCAATGCCATCTGAATATCAAAAGTGGTGTCGCCAATCATAAGAGTATTCTCAGGCTCAACCCCTGCATCGCGCATAGCATTATTAAGCATGGAAGGATGCGGTTTTCCCGGCCCATCATCGGCAGTATTTAACGTTAAGAAATAGTCACTAAGCTTATGATTTTTCAATGTAATATTTAAACCGCGCGTTGATTTTCCCGTAGCGACACCCAACAGATAACCATCCCTGTGCAATTGCTCAATCATGTCTTTGACCCCGTCAAACAACGGTTCATAGTCCTCATCCCGCAATCGGAGTTCCTGAAAACGATCAACAAAGGCATCCTTAAGCGCGAAGTGAGTTTTTTCATTCTCTTTCGGATGACATATTTCTATGGCTTCCATCAGGGACAGGCCGACAATCTGACGAATAGCCTCATCCCCCGGATAGGGCGTATCGCAGACCCGACAAGCGGACTGCATGGCGTCAAGAATCAAATACTGACCATCTACCAGTGTTCCGTCACAATCAAATACGATTAATTTCATCTTACATCCCTATGTGCCATGCGGTCATATCATCGTGACAACCGTTAGATAAAATGTCACCGTAAAACCAAAAGACCGCACCGGCTATCATACCAATGC
>JAGLJX010000428.1 GCA_023142175.1 Emcibacter sp. | reverse complement strand
CCAGCTCGCGGAAGATATAATCAAGCACGGATGTGGCCATTTTGATAGCATCGTTGCCAACGACCTGCCCCGATGGCTCGAAGCGGGTAAAGGTGAAAGCGTCAACAAACTCCTCCAACGGCACGCCGTACTGAAGCCCGATGGACAGGGCGATGGCGAAGTTATTCATCAGACTACGGAAAGCAGCGCCTTCTTTATGCATATCGAGGAATATTTCACCAAGTTTGCCATCATCATATTCACCCGTACGCAGGTAAATTTTATGACCGCCAACGGACGCCTTCTGGGTATAGCCTTTACGGCGCCCCGGCAATCTTTGACGTTCAGACTGCTGGATAATTTTTTCTACAATGCGTTCGGCTACCACTTTGGTTTTTTCCGGTAGTGAAATTTCTTCTTCCAGATCATCCATATCAAGCAAAGCCGCACTAAGGGGCTGGCTTAATTTTGAGCCGTCCCGATATAGCGCATTAGCCTTGAGGCCGAGCTTCCATGATTTCAGGTAAGCTTCCTTGCAATCCTCAGCCGTGGCAGAGGCCGGCATATTGACGGTCTTTGATATGGCACCAGAAATGAAGGGCTGTGCAGAAGCCATCATCAGGATATGGCTGTCCACAGAAAGATAACGCTTGCCGGTTTTGCCGCATGGGTTGGCGCAATCAAAAATTGGCAGATGCTCATCCTTCAGGTGAGGGGCGCCTTCCAGCGTCATGGAGCCAGAACAATAGAGATTGGCGGCCTCAATATCAGCCTTGCTAAAGCCCAGAGCGCCCAGCATATTGAAATTTATGTCATTCAGCTGTTCTTCATTAAAGCCCAATACATCAACACAGAATTCGGTGCCCAAAGTCCATTGATTGAAGGTAAAGCTGATGTCATAGGCAGTTTCCAGTGCTTTTTCCAAGGCATCAAGCTGTGTGCGACCAAAACCCTTGGCCTTAAGTTCTTCATGATTTATGGCGGGCGAATCTTCCAAAGTGCCGTTACCTACGGCATATCTTGCAATTTCATCAATCTGTTTTGGCGTATAGCCAACATTTTTCAGGGCTTCGGGGACCATACGGTTGATAATTTTAAAATAACCGCCGCCGGCCAGCTTCTTGAATTTTACCAGCGCAAAATCAGGCTCGATGCCTGTTGTATCGCAGTCCATGACCAACCCGATCGTACCTGTGGGCGCTATCACGGTTGTCTGGGCATTGCGGTAGCCATGTTGAATACCAAGCTCAAGCGCTTTGTCCCATGCCATACCCGCCGCAACAGCAAGGCGCGGGAGGGGGCAGTTTACAATATCCAGAGGGACGGGTGGTGTGGACAATTTTTCATAGCCCTCGGCCATTCCCAGTGCGGCATTTCTATGATTTCTAATAACCCGCAGCATATGATCTTTATTCTTTTTATAGCCCTTAAAACATCCCATTTCGGATGCCATTTCCGCAGATGTCGAATAGGTGACAGCGGTCATCAGTGCAGAAATTGAACCGCATAAGGCCCGACCCTGTTCACTGTCATAGGACAGGCTGGAGGCCATGATATAGCTGCCGATATTGGCAAAACCCAGACCCAATGTGCGGAAATCATGACTCAACTGAGCTATTTCTTTTGACGGGAACTGTGCCATCATAACAGAAACTTCAAGCACAACTGTCCAGAGCCGTACCGCATGTTCAAAATTCTCAATTTCAAAGTCACCCTCTTTTGAGCGAAATTTCATAAGGTTGAGCGAGGCAAGGTTACAGGCTGTGTTATCCAGAAACATATATTCCGAACACGGGTTGG
>JAGLJX010000427.1 GCA_023142175.1 Emcibacter sp. | reverse complement strand
GAGTTCTGCTGGGTCATGTCATCCATCTCGGCGATGGCTACATTAACCTCGTCAATACCTTGGGTCTGTTCCGAGCTGGCACTGGCAATTTCCGCGACAATGTCCGCCACCTTGGAAATAGATTCCATAATCTCGGTGAGGGAGTTGCCCGCGTTATTGACCAGCTCCACCCCGCTCTTGACCTGTGTATTGGAACTTGTGATCAGAGATTTGATCTCGTTAGAGGCCTGAGCCGAGCGTTGGGCAAGGGTGCGAACCTCTTCGGCCACCACGGCGAAACCTTTACCAGCTTCGCCCGCCCGTGCCGCTTCCACCGCCGCGTTGAGGGCCAGAAGATTGGTCTGGAAGGCCAGGTCATCAATGACGCCGATGATGTCGGACACCTTCTGGGAGGATTCCTCAATCACACCCATGGCATCGACAGCCTCTTTCGCTACCTCACCACCGTTAACGGCCATATCGCGGGATTGGTTGGCCAGTTTATTGGCGTCATCCGCATTATCGGCATTCTGTTTCACCGTCACCGCAAGTTCTTCCATAGAGGCTGCGGTTTCTTCCAGCGCTGAGGCCTGAGCTTCCGTACGCCGTGACAGGTCGTCACTGCCTGTGGAAAGTTCCGCCGCCGCAGAGGCCACCTCGCCCGCCGAACCATTGACCTGTGTTACGATGCTGGTCAGTTGTTCCGCTGTTTCGTTGGCGCTGTTCTTCAGCAGCTCAAATGTTCCTTCATAATCGGCGTCAATTTTCTCGGTCAGGTTACCCTGCGCCAGTTCCGCCAGAACCCGCGCCAGATCATCTGTGGCGGCCTGAGTATTGGCGCCGATGCTATTGATGTTATCAGCCAGAGAAAGCATAAATCCTTCCTTGCCTTCGGTACCCACCCGTTTGGTGAAGTCACCTGCCGCCGCCGCATTGACCACTTCGTTGATCTCGGCTTCGATGGCCAGTTCCTGTGTCATGTCTTTCCATTCCACAACTGTCCCTAACCGTTCGCCTTCTTCATTATTGACCGGATTAACCACCAGATTGAAGTCAAAGTTGCCAACCTTGATATTACTTTCGATGGTAGTGGTCAGATTTTGCATTATACCACGCTGATGGGCAGGGTTTTTGTGGAAAACGTCAATATTGGTACCGATGAGCTTGCTGGCATCAAAATTGGGCAGTACTTTCCGCAGCTCCGGTTCGGCTTCATGCATCATCTTCCGCAGGATATCATTCATATAGACAATATTCAGATCTTTGTCCGCCACCATCACATTGGTGCTGGCATTATCAAGGGCAATTTTGATGCGTTGATTATTATTGGCAAGGCGAACCTCTGCCCTCTGTTTTCTAAGCTTCTCGGTCACATCCTCCCATTCGACCACGGTACCAGTACGCTCGCCACCCGCGTCCCTGACCGGGCTAACCACAAGGTCAAATTCTATGCCCGCGAGTTCCAGATGGGTCGTGATCGTGCGGGTGAGGTTTTGCAATATACCGCGCTGATGATTTGGGTCCTTGTGGAATTGGTCAATATTGCTGCCGATGAGCTGGTTGGTATTCAGTTGTGGCAATACGGTTTTCAGTTGGGTTTCGTTGGCCTTCATCATGTTGAGCATGGTCTGGTTCATATAGACAATGTTATAATCTGCATCCGCCACCATGATATTGGTTTGGGCACCGCCGAGGGCGCTCTTCAGGCGATTATTTTTTTCTGCTGCAATGCGGATATCCGAGATGGATTTGAGCATATGACCCAGTTCATCATCGTCGATGGTTTCGGGCAGGGAGATCGTGGTATCCTCCTTTGCCAGCCTGTTCAGCGCATGTTGCATGACATCCAGTTGCGAGGAAAGCTTTGTGCGGGCAAGCCATGAGGCAAAGGCCGCAAGTCCGGTCACGACCGCCCCGATCAGAGGGATTGTCATGCTCTGGGACTTAACCCCGATGATGATGAAGATTGCAATAGCGGCAACCAGAAGGGTGGGTATTATTAATCTAAGCGTGCTGCTTTTTGTGCTGTTAAGCGGTGAGTTTATTACGGGGGTTGTCATCTTATATGCTCCTTGTCGTTCTATATTTTGTTATTTATGCGTTATCAGGCGACTTCGGCCTCTGGTTCTATTTCTGTGTCCATGTCAGGGACCAATTCCATATCAAAAAGTAATTTTGGTTTGATGATTGCGACCATTTTTTCTTCCACAGCCACAAGCCCTTCCATGAAGGCATATTCCGGATTGACATCCTGATCCGGTACGGCGAGAATTTCCTCTGACGAAATGGTCAGGATATCGGACACCGCATCCACCAGAATACCGATGGTGCGCTCGTCAAGCTTGACGATGATCACCACATGATTTTTGCCCGGTTCGGTCTTGCCTCGGCGAAAACGGGTGCGCAGGTCAAAGACCGGAACAATTACCCCGCGCAGGTTTATGACGCCGCGCATATAGTTGGGTGAATTAGGCAGGCTGGTTGTGGGGATCCAGCCTTTGATTTCTCGTACCGTGGTAATCTCCACGGCATAGAGTTCCTTTCCCACATTGAAGGAAATATATTGTCTGATTTGCGCAGATTCTCTGATCTTTTCATCACTGCTGGTGTCATTAGCTACAATTGTCGTCATTAGTGGACCTCCATGCTGGTTTGTGCCAAAGAAGAATTTCTTGATGAGGGAGTTTCGGTTTCCGTTACATATTTCTGGGGTTCTGCATATTGTCGCGACACCATTTCCTGTACGGTGGCAATATCAATAATTAATGACACGCGCCCATTGCCAAGGATGGTTGCGCCCGATACGCCCTCAATCAGCTCATAATTTGTCTCTAGGCTTTTGATCACCACCTGCTGCTGATTAACAAGATCATCAACGATGAAGCCCATGAGCATACCGCCGTCGCCCTCGACCACCACCACCAGACCCTCGCAAGGGTTGGTGATGGCGTCTTCGACGTCGAAAACGTCATACAGCGGCACAAGGAAAATATATTCGTCCCGGAACATCATTAAATTACGACCATCGGGCAGGCTGTTAATCTCTTTC
>JAGLJX010000426.1 GCA_023142175.1 Emcibacter sp. | reverse complement strand
TCTGATCATTTCACTTATTTGAAGTGTGCTATATCACGCCAAAATGCTGCAGAGCGCAAGAGAAAATGCTGCGCAACAATAAAAAAATACAAAAAAGTGACTTTTTGCTTCTAAAAATTACCTGTAAACCGTATATTTTTGCCATGCCCGAAAGTAAAAACAATATCAAAGGAACCATCACAACCCCATCCGGGATGGATTCCATCGCTGAACGCTATCTGGATTTATGGCAGGATAATGTCAAACGCTGGGCCACAGACCCCAATGCTGTGGAAAAATGGCTGACGGAAGCCATGGGCCAATTTAAATCATCCCCAAAAAAACCGTCTTAAAATATTCTACTCTCATTCAGGAAACGCATATTCACTTGACAAAATCCTGCCAAAGACATAATGTAATATTATTACATTACATATAGGGGTAGTGTTTCATGTTTCAGAACAATCAAAGCCATAAAATATTCCGCCTTCCGATTAACCGACATGTTGTCGGGCGATCGAGATGCTCCCAGCGCTAACTATTCTCATATAACAATTTTATAATTTTCCAGGTCACTAACAGGGTTCGCACCATTTGAACGCCAACGGCTGCCTGTTGTGAAAATTCATAAAGGACACAACAATGATCAAGAGATATATCGCTTCCCTTCTAGGGGCAATTACCCTTACTTTTTTTATATTTTTAGGCATGCATTACCTCATCGCGCCGGAAAATTCCGAGAGGCCGAAAATTAAGCAAGCATTGCCATTTGAAATAGGCGTTGTACGTAAGCCCGAAAAGCCCATTGTCAAAGATAGGATGCCCACAGTAATTGATCTTGCTATGGAGCCGTTCGACATGCCAAAGCTCAGCAAAAAAGAAACTAAAACAACCATTATAAAAATCAGCAGCCTCGCGCCGCCAACACCAACAGACAAAATCGGCCCAAAAAACATCGGTATATCTGACGGCGATATTCAACCCATACGAAAATTCGCACCACCCTACCCCCGCGTCCTTCAAAATAGGGAGATAGAGGGTTATGTAGTCGTCAGCTTTACCGTCAATAAAATGGGTGCTGTTGAAAATATTACCATCGTCGAATCCACTCATTCCGCTTTTGAGCGCCCGTCATTACGCGCCGTGGCAAAATATAAATATAAACCCCGTGTGATAGATGGTGTCGCGGTTGCGGTTCCCGGCGTCATGGAAAAAATCAGTTTTAAACTTGAAGACGGCTAAAGCCTGTTTTACCTATAGTTATATATAAAGGTAAAATATGTCAGACAGTGAGAAACAACAAATCAGGAATGGCCCCCACCCCCTGGCCCTGCATGTGGCAACCGCCACGCAGAACTGGACCGGAGCGGCGGCGGCCTTTCCCCTGTTTCAGCTTGGCGGGATGCAGATACACCCCGACCTGAAACAACAGGCCGATGACTTGCGATCCGATTTAACAGGATATGATCCGGAGAAGCTTCTGACCCTGATCATGCAGAAAGCGCAATCCCGCCTGTCCCACACATTATCGGGCATCAAGGATTACCAACATCATTCTTATGAGCGCGAGAGTTCCACCGTTCCCATATTCCATCAGATCGGCACGACAGAAATTCGGGATTATGGCACGAAGCTGCCCGATGATGCGGCGGTGGTCATTGCCGTGCCCTCTCTGGTTAATCCGGCCTATATCCTCGACCTGCAAAAAGACAACAGCCTTATGGATTTTCTGGCGCAACAGAATATCCACCCCTATCTGCTGGACTGGGCCAGGCCGGGGCCGGAGGAACTGGATTTTGATCTCGAGGATTATATCCTGAAACGGCTGATCCCCCTGATCCGCGAAGTGCATAAACGCCACAATAAAAAAATTCATCTGATGGGCTATTGCATGGGCGGAAACCTATCCCTTGCGGCGGCACAGATTTTACAATCTGAAAACATACTCAAAAGCCTGACCCTGATCGCGACACCGTGGGATTTTCATGCCGATCAGCCCTTGCATCTGCCCGCCATGACCGAAGGATTCCTCAAGATGGAACCGATTAAACAGGATATGGATGCCGTGCCCATGAATATCATGCAGTTGTTTTTTTTCAGTCTGGACCCGACCCTGTCTGACCGTAAATTCCGCAAATTCTCGCAGCTCGACCATGCAAGTTCCAAGGCCCGAAATTTTGTAGCTATCGAGGATTGGGCAAATGATGGCGCCCCACTATCGCCGCAGGTGACGAAAGACTGCCTAATCAACTGGTATCAACAAAATCAGCCCCATAAAAACCACTGGCGCATCGGGGGGCAGGTCATTGACCCGACCCGGCTCACCCTGCCCGGCCATATCATCACCCCGCAGTCAGACCGGATCGTCCCCGCCGTATCTGCGAAGGCATTACAGGAAAAACTGCCCCGCTTCCACCACACCAAGGCCCAAGGTGGCCATGTCACCATGATTGCTGGTGAATTTGCCCAAAAAAAATTATGGCATAAAATAGCCCTGCACCTTAAGTAAGGTCTCAAATCAAGAAGAATAATTTGCAAATTCTTAAGCGGTATATTATTCATTACTTAAATTCATTTTAGCGTCATATAATTGTCAATAAGTTTAATTTGCTTTTTATGTTGCAGTGCAATATAAAAAGTCCTACAGGGATAATATTTTCGTTAGTTCAGACAATGTCCCTGCCTTTTAATATAGAATTTAAGGAATTAAAGCCATGACTGAAGTTGCCATTATCGCCGCCCTGCGTACTCCCGTTGGATCTTTCAACGGAGCCTTGAGCAAAGTCCCTGCCCATTATCTTGGGGAAACTGTTATCAGAGGTTTGCTGTCGGAGACGGGCGTTGCCGCAGAAGATATTACCGAGGTTATCCTTGGCCAGATATTAACCGCAGGCGCCGGACAAAATCCGGCCCGTCAGGCTACCATAAACGCCGGACTTCCCAAAGAGACAACGGCCCTTGGCATTAACCAACTTTGCGGCTCTGGCCTTCGTACAGTGGCAATGGGGTTTCAGGCCATCCAATGCGGCGATGCGGATATTATCATTGCAGGCGGGCAGGAAAGTATGAGCCAGTCCCAACATTCGTCTTACCTTCGCGGTGGCTATAAAATGGGCTCTGCGGAATTTAAGGATACCATGATCTGGGACGCGCTAACGGACGTTTTCGGTGGCACGCACATGGGCATCACCGCCGAAAATATTGCCGAGCAGTGGCAGATCACACGGGAAGATCAGGATAATTTTGCTGCTATATCACAGAATAAAGCCGAAGCAGCACAGGCCGCCGGAAAATTCACCGATGAAATCGTCACCGTGACCATCAAGAACCGTCGCGGCGATGTGGAAGTGTCCGAAGACGAATATATCCGCAAGGGTGTCACCGCAGAGGGTCTGTCCGCTATGCGCCCCGCCTTTAAAAAGGACGGTACGGTAACGGCCGCCAATGCCAGCGGTATTAATGATGGCGCGGCGGCGGTCATGCTGATGAGTGTTGAGGAAGCCAAAAAGCGCGGCCTTAACCCGCTTGCCATTATCAAATCATGGGCCACGGCGGGCGTTGACCCGTCCATCATGGGTATCGGTCCGGTTCCTGCCAGCAAGAAGGCGCTGAAAAAAGCCGGATGGTCCATTGATGATGTTGACCTGTTCGAAGCCAACGAAGCCTTTGCGGCGCAGGCCTGTGCCGTGGGCAAAGACCTTGGTATTCCCGATGACAAACTGAACGTCAATGGCGGCGCTATTGCCATCGGTCATCCGGTGGGGGCCAGTGGCGCACGGGTATTGACCACACTACTTCACGAAATGAAAAGACGAGATGTTAATAAAGGACTGGCTACCCTGTGTATCGGGGGCGGTATGGGTGTCGCTTTGTGTGTTGAGCGGCCTTAAAGCAAATAAAATACAACTTATATGAGGAATAAATAAATGTCTAAAGTCGCACTTGTCACGGGCGGAACCCGTGGTATCGGAGCCGCCATTTCTATTGCCTTAAAAGAAGCGGGCTACACTGTCGCCGCCTCCTATGCCGGCAATGATGAAGCCGCTGCAAAATTCAAGGAAGCTACCAGCATCAATGTTTATAAATGGGATGTGGGGGATTTTGATGCCTGTGCCGAAGGCGTCGCCACTATCACTCAGGAACTGGGCGCGGTTGATATATTGATTAATAATGCCGGCATCACACGCGATACAAGTTTCGCTCGCATGACAAAGGATATGTGGGATGCGGTCATGGATACCAACCTCTCATCCAACTTTAATATGTGCAAGGCCGTGTATGACGGCATGAAGTCAAATAAATATGGCCGTATTGTCTGTATCAGCTCCATCAATGGTCAGAAAGGCCAGATGGGACAGGTTAACTATTCCGCCGCCAAGGCCGGAACTATCGGTTTCGTTAAGGCTCTCGCACAGGAAGGCGCACGTTACGGCATTACTGCAAATGCTATTGCACCGGGATATGTCGCCACAGAAATGGTCATGGCCGTGCCGGAAGAAATCGTTGCAAAAATAATCAAGGGCATTCCGCTGCGTCGTCTGGGCGAAGCTACAGAGATTGCTGATGCGGTTGCCTATCTGGTTTCTGACAAAGCCAGCTTCATTACCGGCTCTACCCTGACCATCAATGGCGGTCAATATATGGTTTAATCCTTAGCCATTATCAGCTACCCTGTCCCATATCAAAATATGAGAGCCGGATAGATGTATCAGGATGTGGTTGAATTACGTAGCTTTTATGATCAGCCCCTTGGGCGGGTCACAGCACGTCTGGTTCGCAAACAGATAATAAAGCTCTGGCCTGACATTAACGGGATTGATGTTTTGGGGCTTGGCTATGCCACCCCTTATCTTGATATATTCAGGGCCAGAGCTAATCATGTAATCAGTATAATGCCCGCCCCCCAAGGGGTCATCCGCTGGCCCCGACATAACGGTAACCCGGGAAATAAGGGGACCCACAGATACAAGGGCAACCTTACCGCCCTCGCCCATGAGGGAAATCTGCCCCTCAAAGATGGCACTATGGACCGGATACTGATGGTTCATATTCTGGAGCATACTGAGCAAAGCCGCCATTTACTGCGCGAAGTCTGGCGCATACTGGCCCCGGGCGGACGGGTGGTAGTTGTCGTTCCAAATCGCCTTGGTTTCTGGTCACGGACCGACCGCACCCCCTTTGGTCATGGCAAGCCATTTTCAACAGCTCAGGTCCGGCAATTGCTCAGCGATAATATGCTCACCCCGACCCGCTCTATAACGAGCCTGCATACGCCGCCCTTTAGCAGTCGCTCTCTATTATCTCTTATGTCCAGTTTGGAAAGCACCGGCCAGCGATGGTGGAATAATCTTGCCGGTGTGCTGATTGTCGAGGCAGAAAAACAGATTTACGCCACCGGGCCAAAAATTAAAGAACGCAAACGGGTTCCCCAACAGGCCATTGCCGGAAACCATATCGACCCTAAAAATATGAAATAAAAATAATGTTACTAGAGAAAATTTTAAATAATCTATAAAAATATATTAGTCCCAGTTGTGACGGCTTTAATTCAGGTAGAAAAAAATGATTAAAAAAATTCTTGTTTTTATTCTTCTTATTATCATTGGCGCGGCGCTTTATTACATTGGCCAGCTAAATAAACCCTCACAGGGATTCCGCCATGGCCCTGGTGTGGTAACTGTTGTTGTCGCGCCTGTTATTCAGGATATTTTTACAGATAAGATTGAGGCATTGGGTACGACCAAGGCTAATGAGTCCGTAAATCTCACAGCGACCACGACCGACAAAATCTCCAAAATTAATTTCACAGACGGCATGACCGCCAAGAAAGGCCAAATCCTTGTTGAGCTGGTCAGTGATGAAGAAAGAGCAGACCTACGCTCATCAGAAGTCAACGCCGAGCAACAAAAGCGCGACCTCACCCGTATATCAGGATTAGTCAAGGCCCGTACCCTGCCCACTGCCAGACTGGGCGATCAGAAAACGCGCTATAAAAAAGCCCGCGCAGACGTACAGGTAGCACAGTCCCGCATCCGTGACCGGCAGATAGTCGCCCCCTTTGACGGACAGCTTGGGCTGCGTTTGGTCAGTCTGGGTTCATTGGTAACACCCGGCACGGTAATTGCCACGCTGGATGACCTGTCCGTTATCAAGCTTGATTTTACGGTACCGGAAGGGTTTCTTGCCACCCTGAAGACAGGACAAACCATCAAAGCCAAGAGCGATGCCTATCCAAAAAAGATATTTGAAGGATTAGTAACCAATATCGGCAGCCGTATTGATCCGGTTTCCCGCGCGGTTACGGTACGGGCAATCATCCCTAATGATGACAGAAAACTGCGCCCTGGCATGCTC
>JAGLJX010000425.1 GCA_023142175.1 Emcibacter sp. | reverse complement strand
TTGGCTGAAGCTGTATAGGCTCAGGATTTTTGAGTGTAAAATTTATCAAGCTCGGCTAGCTTGAGCTTGTAAGTGTGTTATTTTAAAACCAGTCGTTTTCGGCTGGTTTTTTCTTTTGACAAGCCATAACAGTGGGTTATAAAGTTGAGGTGAAAAGCATATAATTAATTTGGGGTCTGTAATGTTGCGTTGTTTTTTTCTTCTTCTCGTCATCTCTCCGCTTGTCTTTAGTCCAGTATATGGGGCAGAACAGAAATTATCTGTTTCAACAGCCGCCTTTGGTCAGCTTGAAAATTTTAAAAGTATCAAGCTTTCCCCGGACGGCAACCGCATGGCGTCACTACGGCCATATAAGGGGAAAATAAGCCTCATTACGCAAAGCATGGACCCGGCGGAAAAGGGTCAGTGGTATGTCATTGAAATAGATAGTGGCGAATATAATTGGTTTAAATGGCTGAGCAATGACAGACTTGCTGTCAGTGTTCGCTTTCCTGATAAGCAAAATGGGGTGATATACACGTCAACCCGACTTTTTGCATTGGATTGGAACAAGAAAAACCCCATCAATCTGGTGAAAACCCAACGACGGCAAGGTTTTCGGACTACGGTCAAGGTGAGGTCGCAGTTTCAGGATGGAATTGTCAGCCTGCTGCCCGATGATCCGGATCATATCCTGTTGGCACTTGACGGGGAAAGACAGAATTACCCCTTTGTTTATAAGGTTAATATCCATAACGCGAAAAGAAACCGTGTGGTTAAGGTCGCCTCTAATATTACGGATTGGATGGCTGATAAAAAAGGTGTTGTGAGAATTGGCTTTGCCGCATATAAAACCAATAGCCGTATCATCTATCGGGAATCTGCGGATGATAAATGGAAAGAAATTGCCAATTACGATCAGGTTGATGACGAAGAACCTTTTCGTCCTGTAGGATTTAGCCCCGACCCGAAAATAATTTATGTGTCGAAGTCGGATGAAAAGGGCTTTAACGCTTATTATGCCTATAATTATGAAACAAAGGAATTTGTTGAGAAAATAGTTGGCAAGGAAGGCTCTGATGCCACCAATCTGGAGCTTGATGAGGATGGGAACGTCTTAAGTTATAGCTATCTTGATAATGTTTATCACACGGTGAACAAAGATAAATTATGGCAAAGAATTGCTAAATTAACGGGAAAATTTTTCCCTGATCAGGATGCAAAAATTGTATCCCATAGCAAAGACAAGAAAAAATTTATCATTAAGGTCTCAGCGCCGACCAATCCGGGGGATTATTACTTTCTTGACCTGAATACGAACAAGATAGACTGGTTTTCAGAGGTTTATCCGGGGCTTGATGATGAAAAGCTTTCCCCAATGACGTCCGTATCATACCCGGCGCGCGATGGGCTTGATATTCCGGCCTATTTATCTTTGCCCATTGGTGTTAAAGACCAAAAAAATCTGCCTACCATAATCATGCCCCATGGCGGCCCTTTCGCCAGAGACCATTCTAAATTTGATCACTGGGTGCAATTCCTGACCACGCGCGGCTATGCCGTCCTGCAAATGAATTATCGGGGGTCGACCGGATATGGCACTCATTTTCAGCATCTGGGCCGTCAGGAATGGGGTGGCAAGATGCTGGATGATATCAATGATGGTGCGCGCTGGATGGTTGAGCAGGGCTATGCCGATCCAAAACGAATGTGCATTGTCGGTGCCAGTTATGGGGGCTATGCCGCCCTGCAGTCATTGGTCAAGGAGCCGGGTCTGTATAAATGTTCCGTAGCCTTTGCGCCAGTGACCAGTATGGTGACCATGTTTAATGATTTTCATAAATATTTTGGTCTGCGGGAAAGATTTATGCCCTATATCCGTAGCGATGAGGACGGCCTATCGGATATCTCCCCCTATAGTAATATTAGCAAAATCAATGTGCCTGTATTGCTGGCTCATGGGACCGCAGACCGGAGTGTGAATTATAAACACGGCAAGATGTTTGCAAAACGCATGAAGAAGAAAAAGAAGGATATCCGCTTCATCACTTTTGAGGATGGCGACCATTTTCTGAGTGTGCAAAAACACCGCATGAAATTTTTACAGGAAATGGAAAAATTTCTTGAGAAAAACCTTTAGCTAAACCATCAACAGCAGCCGTATCCACA
>JAGLJX010000424.1 GCA_023142175.1 Emcibacter sp. | reverse complement strand
TATAGCATTTAGGTATTTTTCATATTCTTTGCGGCCTTCGGGGTCATCCTGCATGGCGGTAATCCGGGTGTGGTAATAGTTCTTTAAATCCTCATCTTCCATGAAGGCTTCTTTAGGCAACCAAGGTTCAATTAAAGTGCCGCCGACGGAGCTTAGGACAATGCCTACCGGCACAACAAGTTCTCGGCGTAATTTACGGGCAAAAAAATAGGGAGTTACACCAAAATTGGCATTATTATCGGGGTGGTTTTCATGCCATTTGCAGGCGACATTTTGTTGTGGACCGTGAGGGGCCGTCAGCTCATCTATGCGGATTTGTCTGATCAGGGGGTCTGATGATGTTTCCATCACTCGTGCCATATAACCCTTGAGAGGCTGAAGCTTTTTATCTCGCTCGTTTTCCAGAAGTAATGAAAATTTGATTTCCATATTTGACTGGCCCGTTGCCAACCAAACCTCGCCCACCAGAATATTTTTAATGACGATGTGGCTTGTGCTTGATGATATTATCATTTCAGCAGGCGAAAACGTTGCCGTAAGCGGGGAGAGCTTCAGGGTCCATTTACCATCTTCTCCTGCGCGGGCTTTCTTGACCTGTCCGGCAAAACTGACCTTGACCATATCGCCTTCATAGGCCCATCCCCATACGGGAACAGTGGTGTCTCTTTGCAGGACCATGCCATCGCTGAAAATAGAAGGAAGTTTTAGGGAATTTTTCATATCAGGGTGTGTACCAAATGGATAAGTTATAGCGCTATTGTTTAATGGTTACCCCGTTGCTGTGCTTTGTGCCGGGTTCCTTGGGTCATGCGTTGCTCCATTTTGAATTTATTGGCATAATTCTAGGATGCAATATGAAATAACGCCCATAAAATATTTTTAACGACCCGCATCTGGTTTTAGTATTCTTTGGAGTCCTAAATATATTTATTTTTTTAGACTAAACAAGAAAGCCAAATCACTTTCAAAATATAGGAATACCACTGTTCAAACTTACGTCCAATATACTGGACAGTAAATTAAAATACTGGATATTTATCAAATTTAGAGTTAATATATGCTATCCAACGAGTCATTCCATTCATCACCAAAATCCTGGAGTTTAAACAATGAGCATAGATCGTTTTAAAGGCAAAACAGCGATTGTAACAGGTGCGGCAAGCGGTGTTGGCCTGAAAGTCATCCATAGTATAGCCTCAGAAGGCGGAAATGTAATTGCCGCAGATTTATCAGAAGCGGTTCACGATCTTTCGGGGTTATATGAAGGCCGGGTTAAAACGATTGTCGCGGATGTTTCAGACAGCTCCGCCGTAGAGGCGATATTTTCCCTGACCGAAAGCGAATTCGAACGGGCCGATATATTGATCAGCAATGCGGGTCATATCGTGCCGAAAACGATCCTTGATACCTCCGAAGATGAATGGGATCAGGTCATGAATGTCAATGCCAAGGCACTGTTTTTGCTGGCGAAACGTGCTATTCCCAATATGCTGGAAGCGGGTATGGGGGCCGTGGTTGTTACCGCCTCAATATCCAGTGTGGTTGGCTTGCCATCACAAGCCGCCTATTGTGCGAGCAAGGGGGCTATGTTGCAACTGGTCAAGCAGTTGGCCGTGGAATATGCCGCCAATAATATCCGCTTCAATGCGGTCGGGCCGGGTGCTATTGCGACCCCGTTCCTGACCCGTTATTTTGATGCCCAACCTGATCCCGCAGAGGCAGAAGCAGCCGTTCGGGCCTCTCACCCCATGAACAGATGGGCAGAGCCGGAGGAGGTCGCAAAAGCCGTAACATTTCTGGCCAGTGAAGATTCTTCCTTCACAACGGGTGAGATTTTGATGGTTGACGGGGGCTATGTCGCCCAATGACCAACCAGAATGAAGAAAAGCCGCTTA
>JAGLJX010000423.1 GCA_023142175.1 Emcibacter sp. | reverse complement strand
GAAAAATACTATTCATGCCGCCCGCAGATGCGCCCGCGACCACATCAACAATGACCCTAAGCCCCAGCTCCGGTGAAAGTGCTTTGAGGATGTCGAAATATACCAGTTCCGTATCAGGGGCATCCTGCAGATGTTCATTAGGATAAATATAGTCTTTCCGGCTTGGCGCATTTATATCCGGATCACTGTGAAAGGCTTTGGACGCGCGGGCAAGTTTCAGAATTTCCTTGGAGGTGCCGTGGATATAGACGGCAAGCGAAACCCCGCCAAAACAAACTAAAGCTAACCGTAATTCCTTTTCCTGCATTTATACCTATCCTGTTTTCTTGATTATCAGTGTAATTATTAAGTATGAAATAGCCGTTAAAAATAAGTATTTCTAAGGATTTAGGCTATTTTTAGGCGCCGGGATTACTCTCTTGTCTGTCGTGGGGAACTATCAGGTCAAAAAGTTGTCCCATGTTACTTTTCAGGTCGGCCCAGTCCTGCACATTAAAATCCAATATGGTCACCATGCACGTGGGATATTTAAGGTAAAGCTGCTCTTGGGGCGGGTTATGGGCCAGCATCTGAAACAGGAGCGATATTCCCGGATTATGGCCGATGATCATCGCCGCCGTGATGGTGTTTTTGAGGCTGTGAAGTTTCCGGGCCATCTGTTCTGCGGGGGCAAGATATAAGTCATCGTGAAATATGGTGGCAATTTCGCTCTGTGCCCCCTCTAATAACTGGCTCCGGGTCTCTTGTGCCCGAACGGCGGATGAGCAGAGGATGTGATCAGGCATCAGGTCAGATTTTTTTAAATATTCACCGAGCCATAAAGCATCTTTTCCGCCGCGGTTAGCCAGCGGGCGGTTTACATCGCTGGTGCCAAAACCCGCCTTGGCATGTCTGAGGAGAAAAAGTCGTTTCATGGGTGTTTTTCAATCATGCATTAGAAATCAGAAGCTATACCATTATTTTCCCAATCGCCGTAACGGGTTGGTTCTGGGCCGGATCGCCCGCCAAGCTCTTTTCGCTGGTGACTTTCCTCATCAGCCTTATTGTCATTATCCTTTTTGGGGGCGGGGTTTTTTCTTTGGTCTTTCATCCGACATTCTCTTGCTAATCTGTTTTATTAATTCCATATATAGCAGTATTGTTGGACTTAGGTGGATAAAATATGGCAAATGACCTGACGGGCCGGTGGGCGGCACTGGGTTTCCTGGAAAAAATACTCGATGATCACCTGCCTCTGGATCAGGCCTTTGATCAGACCTGCCGCCAGTTTGGGGATAAATTATCGGTACAGGATCGGGGGTTTGTCCGCCATTTGGGCACCACATGCCTTCGTCATCTGGGTCAGTTGGATGCGATGATTAATCACTGTACCTCAAAAAAACTGACCAGTAAGCAGAAAACCATCCGCAATATTCTGCGT
Source organism: Emcibacter sp. (assembly GCA_023142175.1). The sequence continues at coordinate 3,094 of JAGLJX010000423.1, read as the reverse complement.
CTGGGCATTACCCAACTGCTTTATATGGAGGTTCCGGCTCATGCGGCGGTGAATTCGGCAGTTAAGATGACCGATAAGCAAAAAAACAACTCTGACCGGCATACTAAAGGCATGGTCAATGCCATTCTCAGACGCATAGACCGGGAAACGGCAAAATTTTCCACAAAATTTTCCCCGAATCTGAATATCCCAAAATGGCTGAAAGAAAACTGGAAGGATAATTTTGGCGCTGAGCAAGCTGATAAAATTACCCTCGCTCTATTGGCTGAACCACCGCTTGATTTCAGCCTGAAGCCCGAATGTGACGGGGCGGAATGGGCGACAAAGCTTGGTGGTGTTTTGCTGCCCAATGGCACGGTACGGGTTGAAAAGGCGGGAGCTGTACAAAATTTACCCGGATATGAAGAGGGTCATTGGTGGATTCAGGATATGGCCGCGAGCCTTCCGGCCAGTCTGCTTGGGGCAAAGAAGGGCGACGCTGTTTTAGAGCTATGCGCGGCCCCTGGCGGCAAAACGGCACAGACGGCAGCCAAGGGATGCCGGGTAACGGCGCTGGATCGTTCGGATCGAAGGCTTCGGCGCTTACAGGAAAATATGGATCGGTTGAATCTGGCCTGCGACATCGTGACGTCAGATGCAGCGGATTATAAACCAGAACAGGAATTTAGCTTTATTCTTCTGGACGCACCCTGTTCTTCCACGGGAACCCTGCGCCGCCACCCGGATGTGAGTAGATCTCGAGGCCCAAAGGATATTCAGGCGTTAGCGGAAATTCAGTCCCGCCTGTTGGATGCAGCAGTTGCCATGATGCCGGTGGGGGGTATTTTAATATATTGCGTCTGCTCGCTACAATCACAGGAAGGCACGGATCAGATAAAGGCTTTACTGGACCGCAACGGAACGGTAAAAAGAAAGGTAATAGAAGGTGCGGAATTGTCAGGATTTGAAAAATCACGGCTGGAATGCGGAGATGTTCAGACTTTACCACACCACATATCAGGCGGCATGGACGGATTTTTTATCAGCCGCCTCATAAAAATTTCTAAATAGGGACCAATATGCAAAGAGATACCAAAATAGCCCCCTCAATACTTTCCGCAGACTTTGCCCGCCTTGGCGAGGAAATTTCCGCCATCGATGCGGCTGGTGCGGATTATATTCATGTGGATGTGATGGACGGTCATTTTGTCCCGGCTATCACCATTGGCCCCGCCGTAGTCAAAGCAATCCGGCCCTTCACAACCAAGATATTTGATGTCCATCTGATGATTTCTCCGGTGGACAGTTATATCGAGGATTTTGCTGATGCCGGGTCTGACATCATCACCATCCACGCCGAAGCAACCCCCCATTTCCACCGCACAATTCAATTGATCAAGTCTTTGGATAAAAAGGCGGGGATTTCCCTTAACCCCGGCACCTCGGCGGATGTTCTGGACAGTGTTATGGATGATGTGGACCTGATCTTGGTGATGAGCGTAAATCCGGGCTTTGGCGGTCAGAAATTTATTGTCAATCAGCTGGAGAAAATCCGGCGTATTCGTCAGATGATCGACAAAAGTGGCCGCAATATTGACCTACAGGTTGATGGCGGTATTAATGGCGAAACCGCTAAATGGGCAATAGAGGCCGGTGCGGATGTTTTGGTGGCGGGAACAGCGACCTTCACCGGTGGGCCACCCGCATATGCGGCGAATATCCGCAACCTTCGTGGTGATTAACCCATGACAGAAATTCGCCGTAACTCAGTCACATCTTTTGTCCCGAATGTGCAATCAAGACTGAAAAAAATGGCGAACAAGGTTGGTTATGCCAGCCACATCCATGAATTACGCTTAAAAGGCAAACAACCTTTACATCTGTTGGGAACGCCGAGCGACCCTTGGGCCGGATCGGTGGCGGCGGGGTCCCATATTCTGTCGGGGCGGTTTTATTATCAGGGCAAAACCCTCAGAAACCCAGAGCATAACAAAGGGGAATGGCAAGGGGGAGAGGCTTGGCAGGCAAAAAACCTGGACTCCAGATGGCAACCATATTTACATTCTTTTAGTTGGCTCCGGGATTTAAACCGTGGTGTTGACCGACAGGCCGCACGGCGTAGAGGCATAATGCTCACCCGTAACTGGCTACAGGATTTTGATCATTGCCATGATCTGGCATGGGCACCAGATATCACGGGTCAGCGGATTATCAACTGGATGTCCTATGCACCGCTAATTCTTGATACCAGTGATCTTAAATACCGGGGAAAGTTGCTGAACTGTCTGGCGCGGCAGGCAAGACATCTTTATCATACCTGTGATGATCCGCTTCGGGGCGTGGGCCGACTACAGGCTATCTGTGGGCTGATGATGGCGGGGCTTTATGTTCCCGACGGCGAAAACTGGTTTAAAAAAGCAACAGGATTGTTAAAGAGGGCACTGGCGACAGAAATTCTGGCCGATGGCGGCATGGCCAGTCGTTCTCCTGAAGATTTACATAAAGCATTGCGGGTGCTTTTGGTGGTGCGGGCATCTCACCGGGCTATGGGAAGGAACAAGCCGGAAATTCTGGATGATGTCATCCGCCGTATGACCGTCAAGATGAAAACCCTGTTGCACGGTGACGGCAAGCTGGCACTGTTTAATGGCTCAAACGAGTTAACTGCTGCGGAGATTGCAGCAACATTATCTTTTGCTGCCGATAATAAAGATAAAACCCCCGCGCCGGGTGGTGAGAAAAGTGGCTTTAGACGACTTCATAATGGGGATATGGTGGTTATCATTGACGCGGGCCCGCCTGCGGATCTTGAGGTCAGCCAAAAAAATCATGCAGGCACATTGTCTTTTGAAATGAGCATCGACCAACAGCGGGTCATTGTTAATTGTGGCGGCGCGAATACTCTGGCTCTTGCAGAGTTTAACCCCCTTTCCCGCACGAGCGCAGCACACTCCACCCTTGTTTTGGCCAATATAAATTCCAGCGAAATTCGCAAAGACGGCTTGATAGGCCAAGGCCCGACGGTAGTGAGAAGTACACAGACTTGCGCAAGAGGTCATGGTCTGTTGGAGACGAGCCATGATGGCTATTTGTCACAATTTGGCATTATTCATCA
>JAGLJX010000422.1 GCA_023142175.1 Emcibacter sp. | reverse complement strand
ACCAAAACAGGCCTGCAGGAATATTTTTTTTCAAGGTGAATTTATACGACTTTGCACCGTCAAATAATTCGCCCTTATGATCTCTGAAGGCTAATTCATAGGCTGCACCAGCCGGCTTTTCCAAAGAGCCATCCATGCCTTCAACATAAGAAATTGCGAGATATGTATAGCGGGCACGCTCATCCAATTGGCCGTGAGTCATAGACTTTTGTTTGCCGTTCATCGAGAATGGTTTTAGCCACTGTCTGTCTGGATAAATTTTTTCGCCCTGCGAGTAGGCAAGGGTACGCAGAATTTCTTCGGCATCATTGGCAGCCTTGTTAAGCTTAGAAATTGTGTCTTTTGATGGTTTATATTGTTTGCCGTGTTCATATCCCAGACTGCGCATCATGCCGTAATGAAATGCGTCTCTGACATCGATGGGTTCTTCGTTTAACACTTTAAACAGGTCTAGGTAATATTGTGCGCCGCTGGGCGGGATAGAATTAAATGGGTTCAGGCCCATCTTCAAGATTTTAAGGCTATTCTTAGGATCAGCACCAAGAGGGTAAATTCGCGTTTTCATCACCGTCTTCTTCGCGGCTTCCTGATCACCATTTCTAACGATTCCACGCATGACCATAAGCATATTATTAGTGGAGGATCTTGCAATTTTATAACCTGCTGGAATGTCACCATCATAGCCCGGCGGCAGGATTAAATAAGGTAAATTTTCCTTATTATTTTTATCCATTAATCCAACCTCAACAATAGGTTGTTGCCATAAATTATCCAAAAAACCTAAAGTATCCTGAGGAGCCTCGAGAACCATCGGTTTTCCACGCAATGACACTGATCCTACGACATAAATTGAAGAATTATTGGCCGTCAGTATTTTATGTTGTGGCCATGCATATTTATCCATAATGAACAACACATCATTGCTGGATCCTGTCAGTTCATAAGCAACCTTCTTCCATGCGGTGACACCCATTGCGGGCATGGACCATATATAAGTTTCTATCGCACGATTGTGAAATAAAGTGTCATATGATTTTTGCATAGATTGACCGGTGGGGAATTTAGTGAAATTTGGTTTATCTTCCGCAGGTAAGGCGGAAGTTACAAAAAACAGTAACCCGATAAAAGCCAGGAGCAATCTATTAAACATATTCACCATCTTTCAAGACTTATCATTATTTAATTTTTCTTCAAAATATTCACAAAACCTGCACCGCCTAGTCCACCATTATGCTGAAGCGCTATACGTGCCCCAGCAACTTGGCGCGCTCCGGCGCCACCCCTTAATTGCCAAACGAGTTCGGTGATTTGCGCTAACCCCGTTGCACCTAATGGATGACCTTTCGCGAGCAATCCGCCCGAAGGGCAGACAACCACATCGCCGCCATAAGTATTTTTGCCTTCCATAACAAATTTTTCCATATCCTCTTCAGTGCAAAGTCCAAGAGCATTATATGTGATAATTTCATTACTTGTAAAACAGTCATGCAGCTCTATGACATCTACATCTTCAGGTGAGACGCCTGCTTCTTCATAAGCTTGGTCAGCCGCGACCTTGCTCAGGCCGCGAAACATCACATCCAGCGGGTCATCATCCATAAACCTCTGAAAGTCACTAGAGAAGCCTTGCCCTGCAACGACCACATCACTTTGAAGGCCATTCTTCTTCGCGTAGTCCTCAGAGCAAACAATCACAGCCGCAGCACCACAGCTTGGCGGGCAGGCGAAGAGTTTTCGTAAACCCCGATAAATAGGCGGTTGCTCAAGAACCTGCTCGACGGTGAGCGGATCACGGAAGATAGAATAAGGGTTATTGGCCGCATGGACCCGGGCTTTTACGGCAATCTTGGCCAGTGCCTCTTCCGATACATCATATCGATCCATTAATATCTCGGCCTGACAGCCAAACAACATGACGGCTGGGGGGATTTTACGATCTTCGTCCGGTAAATCCAGAAGATCAGCTACAGCTTCAACGTGACGTGCGATAGGGCTAAGACGATCAGGAAAGACCATTTC
>JAGLJX010000421.1 GCA_023142175.1 Emcibacter sp. | reverse complement strand
TCTCCAAAACCGCGAATAGCCGCTATGCCCACCAAGCCTGAACCAATCAGCTGGCGGGCATTCTCATTTGTTACTCCGCCAAGAGCATAAAGCGGCAAAGTCGTCGCCGCTGTCAAATCCCGTACCCCGGAAATACCAAGAGTAGTCTCCTGCCCTGAGAAAGTTTTGGGGTGGCTGTGGGTGGGAAAGACAGGCGCGATCAGGCCCATATCAACAGCTATGTTTTTTGCCCGCAGGACTGCCGCAAGGCTATGGCAGGACGCTGTTATCAACCAATGGGAGTAAGATGCCCGAATATTCGCCCCCCGGTCCATACACCCTTCTGGCAGATGCACACCGTCTGCTGCCAGTTTTATGGCCAGATCTATATCTCTTGCCACCAGAAAGATGATCCCCCTATCACGGCAAAGCATTGCTAATGCAGCCCCTAGTTCTTCCCGTTCTGGATGATCATAATCCCGCAAGATCACGGCTGAGCCCTTTGGAAGACGCGAAATTACCGTTTCCGGTGTGGGAACTGCCTGCTGATCGGTAATAAAAAATAAGGGCGGCAGATGCCCATAATCCCGATTGAGGCCTTTTGCTATGTCTGTTAATGTCATGACGAGGACTCTAATACAGGAAACAGAACTTGACCAGCAAACTTGAAACCGTAAATCAAAAAATCTGCTCTGCCGCTACAAATTCGGGCCGCAGGGGAGAAGATATTACCCTTGTTGCGGTATCCAAAACCAAACCCCGTGACGTTATTACACCAATATTAGATCAGGGGCATCGGGTATTCGGAGAGAATAAGGTGCAAGAAGCCGCAGGAAAATGGCCTGAGCTTCGCACAGTATACAAAGACGTTAAACTACATCTGATCGGCCCGTTGCAAAGCAATAAAGTCCGGCAGGCGCTTCAGGTATTCGATGTCATCGAAACCATTGACCGGCCCAAACTGGCCCGTGCCATCGCCCGAATTATTACCGAAGAAAATATACCCTGCAGCTGTTATATTCAGATCAATATAGGTCGGGAAGACCAGAAGGCAGGAATTGACCCTGATGATGCTGACAGTTTCATTACCATGTGCCGTTCAGATCTTAAACTGAACGTTATAGGGTTAATGTGCATCCCTCCCGTTAGCCAAGACCCGAAGCCATATTTCTCACAACTCAGAGAAATTGCTGCCCGCAACGGGCTTGCTAAATTATCCATGGGCATGAGTAGTGATTATCAGACCGCCATTGAATGCGGGGCGACATCCGTTCGGGTAGGCACCGCCCTATTCGGGGCAAGGAATTACGCAAAATAAAAAACCGGTGTCCCTTAACTTAAGGAACACCGGAAGTTGGAAGATATCATTCAGCGGAATGATATTTAGTGGGTTGTCACCGTCAAAGTTGTTTCAGGCGATAATATGGGAAGTATCTCTAATAAATCCTTTTTCTTCAAAGCTATGCAGCCTTCGGTGCCTCCAAAAACGTCTTTACCGCCGGGCTCCGCGGCCACATGCAGGAATATAGCACTGCCCCGGCCTTTCTCTACCGGATCATCATTATGGCCAAGAATAACAATCACATCATAAAGATCATCGTCGCGCCACAGGCGTTCCGCACTGGCATGATAAGGGAGCATTACCGACTGGTTATAAAACCGGTCCTCTGGATCATCGCACCAGCCATCTTCTTCCAAAATTGCCATCATGGGGACCTGACTATAGATTGGTTTAGATAGCCTGTCATAACGATAATAAACTGTTCTTAAGGGGAAATCCCCTGTTGGCGTTTTATTATCACCTTCATTTTTTGTCAAAGCGATACCCTGTTTCCCCAGAGCACAGGGATAGCATTTTTCCCCTAATGTAAGAGTTCCTAGTGAAGGATTATCATTAGCCGGTGTCACAATAATTTCTGATATTATGTTGGTCATACTCAATCCTTTATTCTATCCGCTTATTTCAGGTTATCAATTTCAGACGCTAAAGTGATGCCTTTGTCTGTGGCAATGCGCTCTAAAACTTGAACACGTCTTTCTAAAGCTATGATTTTTTCCATATGTGAGACATCTAGGCCCTGCATCATATCATTTAGCTTGTCTTCAGATAAATCAGTTGATTCTCTTTCGAGGTATTTCATTATGATGCCGCCAATAACGCTAATGGCCACGATCAAAACCACCATCTCAAAAACATGCATATTTTCTTCCTTCTATGTATTATAAATTAGTTACCGTACAGTCCGTATGGCTTATCATCCAATAATACACTGACCAAGAGGTAGCCAAGAATGACAATCGGGCCAGTAAATATAACCGCAAAGATACCGGCAATACGCAGGATCAATGGATTGATGCCAATATAATCGCCAAGCCCTGAAAATATGCCGCATATTTTTCCACTGCGACTGTTTTTGTATAATTTCCTAGTATTCTGATTTTCAAATTTAGACATATTATTTCTCCGTCTATGTAAGTCTGTAATTTAGTTTTTCTCCAGATCTTCGAACTCTTTATGAAGTTTATATTCCCGTGAGGTCACATGAGCTTCTGCGGCCCGAAGGCGCCGTTCAATTTCCCGGAATTTGTGACGCACATCGCGAATTGTGTTTTTCGGCTGAGTCCGAACAGCTTTCCAGAATTCGCCCTCTTCTTTGCTTTCAAACAAATCTTCTGGTTTTGCGTCTATTAGCCAACACATCAGGATATAAGAGATGCAGACGACCCCACTTGCCGGGGAAATCAGACCAAGGATAGCGACGATACGGACAACAGTAACGTCAACGCCGCTATAGTCAGAAATTCCTGCACAGACCCCACATATTTTTCCGTTCTTTTTGTCCAGATACAATTTGTTGTATTTGGGTGGTTCGTTATGGTACGGCGCACTCATTATCTTGCCCTCCAGTCAGGAGAGTCTGCATCCAGGATACGTTCAATATTCTGAATACGGCTCTCAATTCTTTCAGCGCTATCCCATAACTCAGTGAGGATTTTTTCATCTTCTGATGTGAGTGTCTTGGATTGTTTCCACTTTGTCGTATAGTGGAAAATAACGATTAGTGGTGCAACAATCACCATGAACAGGATACCGAGTAATTCCATTGTATGAACCTTTCTTGCTTCAAACCCCCCTTAATATAAAGGGGGAATAAAATTATTTTTTATTAGCCGTTTTGCTTTTAGCCATTTCAGCTTTCAGCGCTGCCAGATCATCTGCTACATTCTGCTGGGATTCAAGATCGACGAATTCTTCATTCAATGTTTTTTCCCGTCCAAGGTCAGCAGCTTCAACCCGGCTTTCCGTATCATCAACACGTTTTTCCATCTGTGTAAAGCGGACCATGACGTCCCCAATCCGGTTATCATACAATTTTTGACGCACTTTTAACTGGCTTGTCGCACTTTCCTGCCGCTCAACCAGTGAGCGCTGCTTCTGCTTGGCTTCCTTAATTTTAGACTCCAGACTTACAATATCACCTTCATATTTCTTCAGCGCTTCATCCAGTGGTTCCCGGTCTTCTTCCAGACTTGCGGCAAGTTCCGCTAGCTTGGCCCGCTCACCCAATGCCGCAGTGGCCAGATCTTCACGATTTTTACTGAGCGCCAGTTCCGCTTTGCTATACCACTCGTCCTGAGCTTCTTGCAGACGCACCATATTGCGTTCCATTTCCTTGCGATCCGCAATCACACGAGCCGCGGAGGAACGAACCTCTACCAAGGTGTCTTCCATTTCCTGAACCATCATGCGGATCATCTTGGCCGGATCTTCGGCCTTATCCAGAATGTGGTTAATGTTTGAATTTACGATGTCTGTGAGGCGTGTAAAAATGCCCATGTTCTTTCTCCATAATAAAATTGTACCCCTCTCGTGGTACTCGCTCTATACATTGCATGAGCCGTGCCAGTTTTATATATTTCAACTAACCTATTGATTCTAATTGGTTTTTTTAATTTTCTTGATAAACTATAATTAGTGATTTACACTACTATTTAATAAAAAATTATAAAGTTTGATAAAATGCGCTTAACCGCACCTCAAGACCAGACCCTTATCGGAGAAAGCCCCGCTTTTCTTGAAATCATTGACCAATGCTCCCGCGCTGCAAAGCATGACCGGCCTGTTCTGGTGATTGGAGAACGGGGCACAGGCAAGGAATTAATTGCGGCACGCCTGCATTTTCTGTCACCACGTTGGGAAAAGAATTTTGTTCAGGTCAATTGCGCGGCCCTACCTGAAAACCTGCTTGAATCAGAATTATTTGGTCACGAAGCCGGATCATTCACTGGTGCCAATGTCAAGCGCATCGGTCGTTTTGAAGAAGCTGATAATGGCACTTTATTTCTAGACGAAATTGCCACCACTTCGTTATCAGCACAGGAAAAGCTGTTACGGGTGACGGAATATGGCAGCTTCCAGCGCATTGGCAGCAATAAAACCATACAGACTGATGTCAGAATCATTGGGGCCACCAACATCGATCTGCCTACCGCCGCCGATCAGGGCAAATTCCGCCATGATCTGCTGGACAGACTGGCCCTTGATGTTATTACCCTGCCGCCCCTGCGC
>JAGLJX010000420.1 GCA_023142175.1 Emcibacter sp. | reverse complement strand
ATGTCCCGTGGGGGCCTTGACCAACAAGCCTTATGCTTTTACGGCGCGGCCATGGGAACTGAAATCAACGGAAACTTTCGATATTCATGATGCCATGGGCTCCAGCGTCCGTGCCGATGCGCGGGGCCGCGAAGTGATGCGCTTCCTGCCACGGGTTCATGAGGATGTGAACGAAGAATGGATTTCCGATAAAACCCGCCAAGCTGTTGATGGTTTGAAATATAACCGCCTTGATCAGCCGTATGTGCGGCGCGGCGGCACATTAGAGCCCGTCTCATGGGATGAAGCTTTTGACGTCATAGCGTCAAAAGTGAAAGGCAAGAAAATTGCCGCCCTCATCGGTGATCTTTGTGATCTGGAAAGTATGTATGCCTTGAAAGGTTTGATGGGTTCTTTGGGTAGCACGACTATTGACTGTCGTCAGGACGGTGCCAAATACGGTGGTAAACATCGGGTTGGCTATTTGTTTAACAGCAGTATCGCCGGAATTGATGAAGCAGGTGCTTGCTTGCTCGTGGGCACAAACCCCCGCAAGGAAGCGGCTGTTTTGAATGTCCGCCTGCGTTACCTTTCCAAGCGTGGCCCGATAGCGTCCGTTGGGGAGGTTGAAAATCTGACTTATCCTGTGGAAAATCTGGGCAGTACGGTTAAGGCATTGGAAGCAGTGCTGGCGGGCAAGGGTGACTTTGCCAAGGCGCTGAAAAAAGCCGAGAAGCCAATGATCATTCTAGGGTCCGGTGCGGTTGGTCATGCTGACGGTGCAGCGATCCTGAAACTGGCTCATGATATTGCCGATAAATATGGCATGATCAGTGAGAACTGGAATGGCTTTAACATCCTGCACACAGCCGCAAGCCGCGTTGGCGCCATGGACCTTGGTCTGGTGAGCGATAACGGTGTCGAAGGTATATTGGACGGGGCAGCCAAGGGTGACATTGATGTGGTCTTTAATCTGGGTGCGGATGAGATTGATACCTCGCGCCTAGAAAAAACCTTTGTGATTTATCAGGGCAGCCACGGCGACGAAGGCGTTAAGCAAGCTGATGTGATCCTGCCGGGCGTTGCCTATACGGAAAAACCGGGCACATATGTTAATATGGAAGGTCGGGTACAGAGCGCACCACGGGCCATATTCGGGCCGGGCGATTCCCGCGAAGACTGGGCCATATTACGCGCCCTGTCAGAAAAACTCGGGGTGACATTGCCCTTTGATAACATCGCGGAACTCAGGGCCAACTTGGTAGCCGATTATCCGCATCTGGGTCAGGTGGATCAGGTACCAAGTGAGACTTGGGATGAATTCGGAGTAGCGGGCAAGGCGTCTGATACACCGATAACAAATCTGATCGGTGATTTTTATCAGACCAACCCGATCGCACGGAGCTCAAAAGTTATGGCGGAATGTAGCAGTGCTTACGATGGCGCTCAATTTGTAGCGGAGGCAATTAATGACTGATTACGTTACAAATTTTATTGAAGGTCTTTTAAGTTTTCTTGGGTTTGAAGTAACGCTTGTTGCGTGGCTATCGACATTACTTGGTATTATTGCCAATATTCTTGTGATTGTATTGCCATTGCTTATTGCAGTTGCCATGAGCGTATACATGGACCGGAAGGTCTGGGCCGGGATGCAGATGCGCCGTGGTCCCAATGTGGTCGGACCGTGGGGATTATTGCAATCCTTCGCCGATGGCCTGAAGCTTTTCTTAAAAGAAACCATCATTCCCGCCGGTGCCAACAAATTTGTATTCCTGCTGGCGCCGGGGCTGACTTTCCTTTTGGCCCTTGTTGGCTGGGCGGTGATCCCCTTTGATGTGGGCATGGTGTTGTCTGATCTGAATGTAGGTATCCTTTACTTGTTCGCCGTATCGTCCCTTGGCGTGTATGGCATTATCCTGTCCGGTTGGGCCAGTAACTCGCGCTATGCCTTCTTGGGTGCGTTGCGTTCCGCAGCTCAGATGGTGTCTTACGAGGTTTCCATTGGGTTTGTGTTGGTGACCGTGCTGATGACCGCTGGATCGCTTAATTTGAGCGAAATTATACTGGCGCAGAAAGATACCTTCATGGGTGTCAATGGCTATTGGTTCTCGCCGTTGTTTCCCATGCTGATCGTATTCTTCATTTCGGCACTGGCGGAAACCAACCGCCCGCCGTTTGATCTTCCCGAAGCCGAAGCGGAAATTGTCGCCGGTTATCAGGTTGAATATTCATCCATGGCCTTTGCGCTGTTCTTCCTTGGCGAATATGCCAACATCATTTTGATGTGTGCCATGACCAGCATTTTGTTCCTTGGCGGATGGCTGCCGCCCTTTGAGTGGGAACCTTTATATCTCATTCCGGGCTGGATCTGGTTCTTTAGCAAGATCTTCTTCATGTTCTTTGTATTCGCATGGGTTAAAGCAACTGTACCGCGCTACCGCTATGACCAGCTGATGCGTCTGGGCTGGAAAGTATTCCTGCCGATCTCGCTGCTTTGGGTCGTATTAACCGGGTTCTTCTTGTTGTTAACCGACAAGATACCGGCATAAGGAAAAGATGATATGACACTTCTCAAACACGCCGCACGAACATTCTTACTTAGCGAATTTGTCAAAGCCATGTGGCTGACATTCCGCTATATGTTCCGGCCAAAAGCGACCATCAACTACCCTTATGAAAAGGGGCCACTCAGCCCGCGTTTCAGGGGCGAGCACGCACTGCGCCGTTATCCAAACGGCGAAGAACGCTGTATTGCCTGCAAATTATGCGAGGCTATTTGTCCCGCGCAGGCCATAACCATTGAAGCCGCTGTGGCCGATGATGGCACCCGCCGCACCACCCGCTATGACATCGACATGACCAAATGTATTTACTGCGGTTATTGCGAGGAAGCCTGTCCGGTGGAAGCGATTGTGGAAGGGCCGAATTTCGAATTTGCCACAGAAACCCATGAAGAGTTGCTTTATGACAAGGCCAAGCTGTTGAAAAATGGTGATATGTGGGAACAGGAAATTGCCACGAACCTTAAACTAGATGCACCATATAGGTAGGGAATATGATTTATACTTTATGCTTTTATCTTTTTGCCATTATCACGGTATTTTCCGCGATCATGGTAATCTCGAGCCGGAACCCGGTGCATTCCGTGTTGTATCTCATTCTGGCCTTCTTTAACTCGGCGGGACTTTTTGTTTTGCTCGGTGCTGAATTCGTTGCCATGATTTTGGTGATCGTCTATGTGGGCGCGGTGGCGGTATTGTTCATGTTCGTGGTGATGATGCTGGATATTGATTTAGCACAGCTTCGCGGTGAAATGGCCCGCTATATGCCGATTGCCCTGCTGATTGCTGTGGTTATCTTGATGCAGCTTTCGCTGGCGTTTGGTGTCTGGCAATTTTCGGATCAGGCACAGGGGCTGCGCGCCGCCGTTACGCCCGATCTGGATCAAACCCATAATACCGCCGCCCTTGGCCAGCTGATTTATGGCAAATATATTCTGTTGTTTCAGCTTTCTGGCCTGATTTTGCTGGTGGCGATGATCGGGGCCATTGTGTTGACCATGCGTCACCGCCCCAATGTCAAACGACAGAACGTTATCGCGCAGATGCACCGTGACCCCGCCAAAGCATTGGAACTGATCGATGTGAAGCCGGGGCAGGGTTTGTGAGCAGCCTGGGGCCAATTCTGCCACTGGCGATGTTGGTATCGCTGGTCGTCGTGGTGGTACGTCGCCGCAAGGATAAGAAGAAAAGATTTGAGGGAACCAATGGTCGGACTTGAACATTACCTAAGCGTCGCCGCGGCGCTGTTTGTGATCGGAATATTCGGGCTGTTTTTGAACCGAAAAAACGTGATCATTATCCTGATGTCGATCGAATTGATGCTGCTGGCCGTCAATATTAATCTGGTGGCTTTTTCCAGCTATCTTGGTGATTTGGTTGGTCAGGTGTTCACCTTATTTGTGCTGACCGTCGCCGCCGCCGAGG
>JAGLJX010000042.1 GCA_023142175.1 Emcibacter sp. | reverse complement strand
TTGAGGATAAAACCATCAATCATGATCGCACTCCTTGCCATGCTCGCCACTAATAACATCGCCGTGACTGTCATGATGATGATCATGGTGGTGGGTATAGAGGGCGATGGCCTCCACCTCGCGTCCAAACAGCGCGATATATTCCGGATGGTTTTGAATGTTTTCCGGCTCCCCACTGCAACAGACATGACGGTTAAGGCAGACGACCTTATCCGTTCCTGCCATGACCATATGAAGATCGTGGGATATCATCAGCACACCGCAGTTCTTCTCATCCCGCACCCTACTGATCAGTTGATAAAGCTCCTTCTGTCCGGAAATATTTACCCCCTGTACCGGTTCATCCAATACGATTAGATCCGGATCACCAAGCAAGGCCCGCGCCATAAGAACCCGCTGCATTTCACCACCGGACACTCTTTGAACCGGGTTTGATGCCACTTGCGAAATCCGCACGAGAGCCATGACATCATCCACTTGGGCGGCTGTTGTGCCGGGGCGCAGGGCGAGGAAATCCCTGACCGATAGTGGCAGAAGATCCTCAATCATTATTTTCTGAGGCATATAACCGATGGATATATCAGACGCGCGCCGCACCTGACCCCTATCCGGTGTGAGCAGTCCCAAAGCAATTTTCATGACGGTGCTTTTGCCCGCACCATTAGGCCCGATCAGGGTGACAATCTCACCACGGCTGACTGAAAAGCTTACGTTTTCAAGAATATCCCGCCCGGAAAAGGCCAAAGATACTTTTTCCAGTTCAATCAACATCAGCTTTGACAATTCGCACAAAGTCCCATGATTTCCAGCATGCTATTCTCACAGCTATAGCCATGCCCCGCGGCCGTCTTGGAAATATGTGACATTAATTTTGTATCATCCACCTCTGTCACGTTGCGACATTCCCGACAGATCAGAAAATGACCCTGATGTTTATGGGCAGGATCCGGACAGCCAATGAAAGCATTTAAAGATTCAAGCCGATGGACAAACCCTTCTTCCATCAGGAAATCAAGGGCGCGGTAAACGGTGGGTGGGGCAACTCTTTTCTTACCCGCCTGGCTCAACATATCAAGAAGTTCGTATGCCGTAACCGGCGCATGACCACCCCATACCAGCTCAAGAACCTGTTGTCGCAGCGGCGTGAAGCGGGTATCACGGGCAGCACAAATGGCGCGGGCTGCGTCCAGCGCGTCCTCAATACATTTATCATGGTCATGGCTGTGTGTTGACATTATCATTTTTTCTTTTATGTGATATGTTATATCTTCACTAACTATGGCGATATTGGCCTGATTATTGGAAATTTACAAGCCCCATGAGCGAGACAACATGAAAAACAATATATTCACCCCCGTCCCCGAAGAAATTATTTTGATTTCTCTGGATGAAATGAAATTTTCTGAACAGGGACTGATTCCGGCTATTGCCCAACAGCATGACACGGGCGAAATTCTCATGATGGCATGGATGAATGCGGATGCGGTGCGGGAAACCCTCACCTCTGGTCGGGTATGCTATTGGTCGCGCTCGCGTGGGGCCTTGTGGCGCAAGGGAGAAACATCGGGCCAGACACAGACATTAAAGAATTTTCGTTATGACTGTGACCGGGATACGATCCTGCTGATGGTGGATCAAAAGGGCGTGGCCTGTCACACAGGTCGGCGTAATTGCTTTTTCAATGAGGTGACCGCAGATGGCATAAAAACCATAAGCGACGTGGAAATTGATCCGAAAAGCCTTTATTAAAAAACCGTCTTAATTTCACCAAATTAGTTGTTATAGTATAGCTTCACTCAATTTATCCTCTGGGGAGCTAAAATGCTAAAACTGTTTAAAGTCCTGTTTGTCCTGATGATTTTCATTCCTGTTCAGGCGGTTGCCGAACAATATTCTCCCCCTCCTAAAATTGATAAAAATTACCAAATACCAAGTCTTTTGGCAGAAGTTAATATTCTGATGGAAAGATTTAAACTTTTAGAGCAGCGGTCCCGCAAGCTCACCAAAGGTGAAAAAATCACTGGCGACGTTGATGCTTTGCTGAAGGATTTATATTTGCCGGAAAGTGCGACGCAATTCCGCCGGAATTACGCCCGGGAAATAAATGTTATCAGACAGCCTGAAAGGTTTCCTCTCTGGCTCACCCTGACCCACCATTATTCAAACCAAGGAAACCTTAAAGATGCCGCCACAACGGCATTCATGGCCTATGCCATAACCAAGGATGTTCGCCAAAAAGCCGCTGCTCTTGCCCTGATGGGTGAAATATATATTGAATTGGGAAAACTTTCCGACGGCCTAAATATCATCAATAAAAGTCTTGTTCTCCACAAGAATAATGACGTGCAAAATCGGCTCGATGTTATTAAAGAGCGGTTTTTCCTAACCATACAGGATATTTCTGTCAATGTGGAACAAGCCTCCCCCAATGCCTGTATTATCTTCAGCAAGAAGCTGAAAGCCAATCAGCATACGGAAGATTATGTCTCCGTTAAGGGGCTGTCCGACATCGATATCAACGCCAAAGGCAATCAGATCTGCCTGAATGGTCTTGAATATGGCAAAACTTATGAGGTCACCGTCAAACGTGGGCTTAAGGGTGATAACTATACTATTATGGATTATGACAGCGTCCGGAAATTTACCGTTCATGATCGGGAAAGTCGCGCCAGCTTTGAAAATGGCAGCTATGTGGTCAGCCGCGGACAAAATAATGTTGTATCCCTGACCACCATCAATATTAGCCACGTCAACCTAACACTTTATTTGATTCATGACCGCAATTTAATCCACGAATCCAACTATGATTTGTTTGAAGATATTAATGGTTACAAAGGTAATAGCCTTAAAAACGAACTTGGTTCCCTGATCTGGCAGGGTGAAATGGATATTAAGGGCGACAGGAATGAGGAAGCCCGAACCCTCATACCCCTGAGCGATATGATTAAGAAAAAAGAGAACGGCATTTATATCCTCATGGCCCGTGAGCCTGAAAAGGAAAGTGACAGCAACTGGCGCTACAGAAGCAAGTCAAATGCGACCCAATGGCTGCTGGTCTCCGACATGGGTCTGATGACCTTTAAGGGTAAAGACGGTCTTCATGTGATGGTGCGCTCACTTCATTCAGCAAAGCCCATGAGAAAAGTCAGCGTTAACCTGATCGCCAGAAATAACAAGATTCTCGGAACAGCGATAACGAACAAAAGCGGCATGGCCCATTTCCCAATGGGTTTAATCCGCGGCAAAGGCGGTGATGCCCCTGTTATGATCACGGCAGTGGGTAAAGGAGAAGATTATAACTTCCTGAAACTGCAAAAAAGCTATCTTGATTTGAGCGAGCGCGGGGTTTCTGGGCGCATCGCACCGGACAAACAGGACGCGTTCCTCTATACGGACCGAGGCGTGTACCGTCCGGGCGAAACTGTGAAGCTCTCCGCCCTGCTTCGTGACCCTGAAAACCATGCCATTGGCAAGCTGCCGATTACTTTCACTGTGAGCAAACCGGACGGTAGCAGGCTGTTGGAGAAAACTGTCAC
>JAGLJX010000419.1 GCA_023142175.1 Emcibacter sp. | reverse complement strand
TTCGCAATACATATCTGCCGTAATTTTGAAGGGTGCATTTTGACAACGGTGAATTTGGAAATATCACCGCCAAATTCATCCAGTCTTTTTAAAGCCCATGGCGACATCAACCCACTCAACCGATGGAGACCAATACCATATTTATCCTGCATGATATCACCCATGGTTTCCGGATTGAACAGGCCGAGGGGGGATTCAAAGATCGGGCTGATATGATCTCCGGCTTTCAGAACATAAATGGGTTCCTTCTCCATAATTTCCTTGAGCCGTTCTGCCAGTGATGACTTGCCGCCACCCACGGGTCCCAGCAGATAAAGAACCTGTTTTCTTTCTTCCAGTCCCTGTGAGGCATGTTTGAAAAATCCCACCATACGTTCAATGGTTTCTTCCATACCGAAGAATTCTTCAAAGCCGCTATATTGTTTAATGGTTCGGTTCATGAAGATGCGCCCAAACCTCTCATCCCGTGAGGTATCAAACATTTCCGGTTCACCGATGGCATGAATCATGCGCTCGGGGGCGTTGGAAAACATCATGGCGTCTTCGCGACAACCTCTGAGATATTCCCGCAGGGAAAGCTCGGATTCTTTTTGTGCATCATATTGATTTGAATAAAGGTCGAAAATATTTTCTGCAACAGACATCAGGCAACTCCTTGTTAAAAGGTTTTGAAAATACATGTCAGTTCAGAAAATACTATTGTGAGCCGTAAAAACGGACGCTCGAACTCTGCTCTGACAATGTCAGAAGGGAAGCACCGTAAACTTGCCGTGTCCAAATTGATCAAAGGAAAAATCTGCTGTTTACGCGACTTCCCCCCCCCATAGCTTGCATTATATGCAATTAGTGGGCATCATTTAGAGTATGCTAATAGAGTAAGATATAATAGTTATTATTTGATTAATTATGTGGCTAATGTAAGGCACGAGGCAATCACTTTTGAGTGATGTTGCAGAGTGGTATGGTAGCATATAATATAAGAATCTGCAATGTATCATATTCGCGTTTAGGGGAAGAGAAGAGGTAAAATTATGCTGAGTATAATCGGGTTGATCGGGGGGCTGCTGCTCCTCATTATACTGACAATCAGGGGGATGAATATTCTGATTGCGGCCCCGCTTTGTGCCTTATTTGTTGCCCTGTGCAGCGGTATTCCCCTGATGCCGCCAATGGCCGATGGGGTGCCGAGCTATACCGTCAGTTACATGACCGGATTTGCCGGTTTCCTTCGGGACTGGTTTATCGTTTTTCTGCTTGGGGCCATGTTTGGCAAGGTGATGGAGGATAGCGGGGCGGCGGATAGTGTCGCCCATTGGGTCGTGCGAAAGCTCGGCATGAAACATGCGGCCCTTGCGGTGATCATGGCCTGTGCTATTTTAACCTATGGCGGCGTGAGCGTCTTTGTGGTTGCCTTTTCCGTATTCCCCATGGCGTTGAGCCTGTTCAAAGAAGCCAACCTGCCGCGGCGTTTCATTCCGGCGGCTCTGGCCTTTGGCTCGGTCACCTTCACCATGACTTCAGCAGGCTCGGTGGAAATTCAGAATTTCCTGCCGATGGAGCATCTGGGCACGACCCAGTTTGCCGGATGGCAGGTCAGCATAGTGGTAGCTCTTTTCATGGCATCAACCGGAATCTGGTGGTTTGAAAAAATGATGAAGCGGGCGGTCGCGGCGGGTGAATGTTATGATGAGCGCGACGGCGACCCTGAGCATAAAACATATGACAATCTGCCCAATCCCTTTTTGGGCCTGATCCCTTTGGCGGCAGTTCTTGGTACTTCATTTTATTTCAGCGTAATCCTGCAATATGGCAAGTCTTCTCTTGTTGTGGCTTTACTGGTCGGGCTGTTGCTGTCTATCGCCCTATATTGGAAGAAATTTAATAACCTTGGGGTGGCGCTGTCATCGGCTACCTTCGGCGCCTTGATTGCCATTTCAAATACCTGCGCCGTGGTCGGCTTTGGCAGTATCGCCAAACTGACACCGGCCTTTGATGAGGCCTTGATTTATATGACGTCCATTCCCGGTAATGGCCTGATCGGGGCGGCGGTTGCCATCAGCGTTATTGTTGCGCTCACGGGTTCTGCATCGGGCGGGCAGGCCATAGCCCTGCCGCTGATCGCGCCTCATTATCTGGAGGCGGGGGTTGATTCCGACGCCCTGCACCGGGTGATTGCGATTACGTCCGGCGGGCTGGACAGTTTGCCCCATAATGGCTATGTAGTGACCACAATTCGGGCTATATGCGGCGAGACCCACCGAACGGCCTATCTGCCGGTGGCGGCGCTGACTGTGGTGATACCTTTCATAGGGGCGGTCTTGGCCATTGCCCTGTTCGCGGCGGGACTATAGATGACAGATACTTATGCACCATACATCAGGATACTTGGACGGGGGCCGACAAATTCCCGCCATCTGACCCGTAAAGAAGCTCATTTTGCCTTTAGCGGTGTGCTGTCTGGAGAAATGTCAGATATGCAGGTGGGGGCGTTTCTGTTGCTGCTCCGCTACCGCAGTGAAAACCCTGAGGAACTGGCGGGTATTGTCGAAGCTATACAGGATCATATTTCACTTGGGTCTGAGGGTAATGATTTCATCGACTGGCCCAGCTATTCATCGGGCAAGAGCCGGCGGTTGCCGTGGTTCCTGCTGTCGGCAAAGCTATTGGCGGAAAATGGCCTTAAGGTGTTCATGCACGGCTTTAACAGCCATCTGGACAATGGCCTGCTGACCGAAGATTGCCTTGAGGCCGTGGGGGAGACACCTGCCACCTCACTGGCAGAAGCCAGACAAATGCTGAAAACAGAAAATTTTGTTTATCTGCCGCTACGGAATTTCTGCCCGAAGCTGAAAGAATTATTGCAGATCAGGTCTGTTCTTGGCGTGCGCTCCATCGTTAATACGGCGGTGAAACTGATCAATCCGCTTAAGTCTAAAATGATTTTTCTTGGCATTTTTCATCCGGCCTATATCAAGCTGAATGTGGGTGCGGGGATTTTGCTGGAACAGCCCCGTCTGGGGGTTATTAAAGGCGGCGGCGGGGAGGCCGAACGGAATATCCTCAAGCCTATAAAGCTCTTTCAGATTATAGGAGATCAGAAGAGCACGACCAGTTGGCCTGCGCTGAGTAAAGCCAAGTCTGATTATCCGGTGACGGCGGCCTACCTTAGCGATATATGGCAGGGCAAAATCAGGGATGATTATGCCACCGCCATGATCATCGGAACGGCGGCACAGGCTTTATTCTTAAACGGTAGGGCCGAAACAGTTGAACAGGCGGAGCAGCTCGCCACCGAATATTGGAGCCAGCATTTAAGCAAATAAAGGGTGATATCTAATGACCAAAGTTACAGGATTCGGCGGTGTGTTTTTCAAGTCAAAAGATACCGCTGCTCTACGGGCATGGTATGAAAAGCATTTAGGTCTGGAATTTGATGAATGGGGCAGTATAAGCTTTCGCTTTGACGAAACCTCACCGGCGGGGCGGGATGCTTATATGGTCTTCAGCCCTTTCAAGGAGGATACGGATTATTTTGCGCCCAGTTCCGCGGCGTTCATGTTTAATTTCCGGGTGGATGATCTGGACGAGATTCTGGATAAACTCACAGCCGAGGGGGTTGAGGTCATGCCCGACAGAGCAGACGAAGAAGGCTGTGGCAGGTTCGGCTGGATACTCGATCTGGACGGTAACAAGATTGAATTATGGGAACCGCCAATTAAGTCGTGATTTTATTCGGCGGGGTGTTCCTGTTCGATGAGGGGGGCCGGGGCCATGTGCCGGATTTTTTTCATGATCCAGATATAGGCAATGATGCCAGCCAGA
The DNA here is from genome assembly GCA_023142175.1 of Emcibacter sp. The sequence continues at coordinate 4,755 of JAGLJX010000419.1, read as the reverse complement.
ATATTTGACAGGCAGGAGGCGGCAAAAACATAACGCATATCAGAGATATAAAATGCCGCGATCATCACCAGTGGAAACTGGAAAATGGCCACCCTCAGGGTGGAAATAACGACACCGGGAAGCGGTTGGCCCAGCCCGTTAAAGGCGGCATTGGCGACCATGACAAAGCCGTAGGCACCATAAGATATGGGCATGATATATAAATAAGAGTTGGCAAAGCCCTGTATTGCCTCTACATCGCTGAAATATACGGTGATAGCCGGGGCAAACAGGCTAATAGTCACCACCAGAACACCGCCAAAGATCAACGAGAACTGGGCGCATTGCTTCAGGGCTTTCTCAATTCTGTCATATTTATCTGCCCCCATATTCTGTCCGGAAAATGGCCCGATCACGGCGGACAGGGCATAGAATACGATGATGGTCACTGCCTCGATCCGCATTGCTACATTGGTTCCGGCAACGGCATCATTACCGAACATAGCGATGATAGCGATGACGATCCCGCCTGCAAGTGGGATGATCATATTGGTTCCCATGGCCGGAATACCCACATGCATGATCTTCCGAGAAGATTCCCTGAAACTATTCATAACCTCACGTGAGAAATTTATCACATGGAAACGATAGGTCAGATAATATAGCACGGCGACAAAGGTGCCTGATCGGGTGATCAGGGTGGCAAGGGCCGCGCCGGTCATTTCCAGACGTGGAAAACCGAACAGGCCAAAAATCATAATTGGATCAAGGATCACATTGGCAAGGGCGGCTAATATCATCAGCTTGCCCTGTAGGGTGGTATCACCCAGGGCGCGCATAACCCCCATGGACACCATAGGCACAATGATAAACAGGGGCGACCAATACCATATAAGCATATATTCACGGATCATGGGCAGGGTTTTCTCATCGGCGCCCATCATGGTAAAAAGCGGATCGATGGTCAGAAGCCCGACAAATGTAAAGCTGAATGAAATAAAGACAGAAAGGATAAAGCTTATGGTGGCCAGCTTAACCAGTTCCTTATGATCACCGCGTCCCGATGCCCGCGCCATTACCGATGATGTCCCCGCACTCAGTCCGATGGAAGCAGACACGATGATCATGATAATGGGGCCGATAAAACCCATGGCCGCCAGTTCGTCGGGGCCGAGTTTGCCGATAAAAAAAGTATCCGCAAGAATGAAGCCCATAGACGCCGTAATGCCCACCATCATCGGCAGCGCCATGCGGATCAAATGTTTATGAACCGGACCTTCCGTCAGATCAACATGGTGGGATTTTTTGTTAGGCGATCCTGACAATTGCGGTGTTTTTCCTTTTAATAACTATCAAGGTGATTAGATGGGGTTTTTTAGGGAGACTGTCAATAGAGGTCTGATACTTTTTCGTGAATACTCGTAAAGTCAAATCTATGGTTGTTTTTTGGGCGGCAGGCTTGCTATTGTGAGAAAAACTCAGGGTAAAAATATACAGGACTAAGAAATGCTGATTGTAACATCCCCGGCCAAGAAGCTCGATTTTTCAGAAGATGTCACGCGCTCCGCTTGGTCTGTCCCGCATTTTATCGAGGATAGTGAAATCCTCATAGAGGCAGCGAAGAAATTAACCCGTGGTGAACTTGCCAAATTGATGAAAATAAGTGATCGGCTGGCTGATCTGAATTACAACCGTTACCGGTCTTTCACCACCCCATTCACACCCGCAAATTCACGGCAAGCGGTTTTTGCCTTCACCGGTGATACCTATGTGGGGTTACAGGCAGGCACATTGAGCGAGGATGACCTGAGTTACGCGCAGGATCATTACCGGATTTTATCAGGCCTTTATGGATTGCTCAGACCATTGGATTTGATGCAGCCATATCGTCTGGAAATGGGCAAAAAGATTATCACTGACCGGGGCCGCAATCTCTATGAATTCTGGGGTGATCAGCTAACCGATGAGATTAACGGGATTATGAAAGACCAAAAGACAGATATTCTGGTCAATTGCGCTTCCAAAGAATATTTCAAGTCGGTCAATGAAGATAGGCTGGACGGGCGGATCATCACCCCGATCTTCAAGGAAGTGAAAGAGGGTCACGCAAGAGTGCTGAGTATGTTTGCCAAAAAAGCCCGTGGCATGATGACAAGATATATTATCCAGAACCGACTGGAAAAATTTGAAGACCTGAAAAATTTCGATCTGGGTGGTTATAAATTCCAGCCAACATTATCAGATCATAAAACATTGGAATTCCACAGGATGATGGGATAGCGCCTTATGGTGGATCCTTTCTGGTTTTTTTTACTGGCGGTTCCGGTCGTGCTGCTGACGGGCATATCCAAGGGGGGCTTTGCCGGGGGGCTTGGCACGTTGGCCGTCCCTCTCTTAACCCTGATGGTGGACCCGCGCATGGCGGCGGCGATCATGCTGCCAATTCTCTGCACGATGGATATATTCACCGTTTGGGAGTATCGGAAGGATTGGGATGTGAAATCCCTTAAAATCCTTCTGCCCGGCGCCATTGTGGGTATTGTAATTGGGGGGCTAACCTTCAGTATGATGAATGCGGATATGATCCGTATTATTGTCGGTGCGATGGCAATTTATTTTGTTGGCAACTATTGGTTTGTTCAGCGTAGAAAGCGCGATATGGAATCTCATGGTCATCACAGCCTGAAAGGCGGTATTTTGGGAGCGATTAGCGGTTTCACCAGCTTCATCGCTCATGCGGGCGGGCCGCCATTATCGCAATATCTTTTCCCGCTTAGGCTGGATAAGACAGTTATGGTGGCGACCTCGGTGATGTTCTTCATCACGGTGAATTACGTCAAGCTGATCCCTTATGCCTGGCTTGGGCAATTGTCTATGGATAACCTGAAGATGTCGCTCTACCTGATGCCCTTCGCGCCCATTGGGGTGTGGCTTGGCATTTGGATGCATAACCGCGTTTCCAACAGAATATTTTATATCATCTGTTACGGGCTGTTGTTACTTGTGGGCGTCAAGTTATTGGTAGAGGGGCTGATTGCCCTCCTGCAATAACCTAAAAAGGAATCCAGTCTCTTTTCTTGGTGATATGCATATAGCCCAGATTAACGCCCAGACGCAGGCCAACGCCGACGCGGATGGGGGCGATGATGATATCGCCGCGCTGTTGATAATTCATGCCGACACCTCCGATAAAATAGGCGCTGCCCTCAACCGCAGGAAATCGTTGATACAGCTCTTCCACATCATGCAGGTTATAGACAAGGGCGAATACGCGCGAGCCATTGGCGCCCACATCAAAACCGATGCTTGGACCTTTCCAGTAAACACGGGTGTCGCCTTCTATTTTATGGGTCAGTGTGCCATCGCCGTAACGGGCGCCGACGACCAATGCGCCGCTTACCTCAGTGCCGATGATATAGCCATTGGGCCGCCCAAGGTCTTTGAAGGCTTTTTCAATCACTTTGGCGATGGCTTCCGACCCACCACCAAGGAAATCAGAGGCCGCATTGACGATGCTTTTTTCATCATATGTATTGGCATAGTTGGTTTCATCCAGATTCTGCCGATGTTGGGTGGATTGTGACGGGGCAACGGTGCCATTGCCACTACAGCCCGCAAGGGTTAACCCGAATGTTATGATCAAGCATTGAAAGAATATTTTCATGGTTTCCTCTAATCCGTTTTGTTATTTTTTGGCCGATACCACCACCGGATAAATATCATGGTTGGAAATATCCAGCCAATACCCGCAATGGCATAAAAGGCAAATTCCAGGGCAATATGCATGGGAAACAAGGCATCACCAAGGCGGGCGACCAGACTAATATAAATCGACAGTCCGAACAGTCCCAGCATATATCCAAATAATTTTCGCATCACATTTACACTCTTTACAAATTCTCTACCGTTCGCACAACCCAGATCAGCATATGGATAAGCCCGTAAGCAGTCATACCGAAGAATAGCGCGATCAGGGCTACCCGCAGATGACCCTTTATGGACCGGGCTATCCGCCGTGACAGAGTTGGACTTTCATTGGTCATTCTTTAACTTTTCCACGGCAGCTAAAATAATTTTTTCCGTCTCAGACCATAGACTATATTCTGAAATTTGATCTATGGGAACCCATTTCGCCTGTCCCGCATCATCCCCTGCCATTAAAGTGCCGGAATGATAATTTGCTGCATAATCAATGAGGGTATAATGATGCTTCACGCGGCCTTCAGGGTCACGGTCAATAAGGTCGATAATATCCAGGAAATGCAGGTTTTCTATGGTGACAGCCGTTTCTTCTCTTACTTCGCGTATCGCAGCCTGTACCGTGGTTTCGCCAAGCTCCTGTGCGCCGCCCGGAATGCTCCAGCTTCCCGGAATAGGCGGCTTATTGCGCCGGATCAGCAGAATTTCATCACCCTTTATCACGACAACACCCACAGCAACGAGTGGGCGCGTGGGATAGTCCCGCTTCATTCCGCCAATTGATTGATAAACTCACCAATCTCATGCAGGCTGCTATCTTCGTTAAGGTCGGGGGTATGGGCGCGGTTGGCGATGGTAATCTTGGTGAAATTTGGATGCTCTTTTGCCATTTTATTCAAGGTCTTCTTGGATAAAATATCACTATTCTCCCCACGCAGGGTCAGGACAGGGATATGAGACAGGCCCTTGAACATATCCCATAAATCAACAGAATTCCCGTTTTCAGCAGATTCACGCACGGCAGTCCCGATGGCCTGATCATAGTCGGCAATGATAGTGCCATCTTCATGCTGGCGG
>JAGLJX010000418.1 GCA_023142175.1 Emcibacter sp. | reverse complement strand
CTAATGTTATTGCTTACTTGAAAACGCTAAAATAATTTTTTATAAAATTAATTAAAAGCACTGGCGCTTCAAGGCTCCGGTGCTTTTTTTTGCAAACTTTCTTTGCCGCCCTTGAATATCAAGGTGCAAATTCATAAATATAATCGGTTACTCATGTTCACATACACGGCTGTAACATAATTATGGTTTTGCCCATTAACCGAAAAGTTATAAATTATGGGTATATACAGGATACGCTCGAAAAAGAATGGTAATGAAAATGCGAAAAACCTCTAAAGCTCGCCTCTTGTCTATGGACCCGGGGAAAATTGCCCGACAAATGTTTCTGGCTTCATTGTCAGCAACCCTTTTTTTGATTGCCATATTCTGGGCCCAAAATCTTTGGGCAGCTGATAGCACCACAAAAATTAATGAAGACCCTGTAATAAAACAGGAGGCTGCTGACTTTATTCAGGTTCTTGCGGACAAGGCCCTTACCAGTTTGAATATGAACGGTACCAGCCTCACCGATCAGGAAGAAACTTTCACAGAAATTCTGTCGGAAGGTTTTAATGTAAAATACATCGGGAAAATATCGTTAGGTCGGCAGAGGAAAAAAGCCACATCCGAAGATTTGAAAAATTATTACACCCTGTTCCCCGAATATCTGGTCAAAGTTTACACCAGCCGCCTCGCTAAACTTGATACCCGTGAAGTCCGCGTGGGAAAAGTTCTGCCCAATGGCAAACGCGATATGTATGTTCGCACCAAGGTGATCGACGGCGAAGATAAAGAATATGACGTAGACTGGCGCGTCCGGCCAAATAAAGAAGACGAAAATACAGAACACGGCTATAAAATTATTGATGTTAAAATAGAAGGCATCAGCATGGCCCGTACCCAGCGGGACGATTTCGCCGCCCGTATTTCCGAAAGCGGCATGACCGGTCTGATCAGTTTCATGCAGGCGATTGTGAATGGCACTGTCGAAGTTGCAGAAAATAAGGAATAGAAGAACAGGCGTTTTCATATCAACTTATTGACCTTTATATCATTTAGCTATATGTATTGCGCCAATATGTGATAACCCAATAAAAAGGCCGCATTGATAAGATCCTAAAAGGGATTTACGGCGGTTTTTTTGTGATTTGAAAGATTAAAAAATGGCCGGAAATCTGTTACACTTGGTATTTGGCGGAAAAGTTAGTGACCCCCAAACTCTAGATTTTATCAACTCCGAAGATCTGGATATTATCGGAATATTCCCCAATTACAAAAAAGCCTATGAAGCCTGGAAGGGTGCAAGCCATGCCAACGTGGATGACGCCCTGACAAAATATGTGGTTGTCCATCTTCACAAGCTCATGGAACCCGCAGAGAAATAACTCTCGACCTCTTTCTTAATAACACTATTGTCAACGCTATAGACGCCGATGCGGCTATGCAGGATGTTCATGGCGTCTGCTTTGTCTTTTGGGTCCGCATATTTTAACAGCACCCGCGCCAACCTGCGCGTGGCATCAGCATCATGTAATAATGGCGATATGATATTTGTCATGGCTTTTTATCCTTTTAATTAATAATGACCTTTGTATAGGCCATTATTAATATGGATTTATTGCACTAATATGACATTTAGATGACCGCCAGCATCGCCGCCACAAGCGGATGCCGCACAATATCCTTATCCTTAAGCCGCACAACAGCGACATCTTCCAATGTCTCCAGCCGCCCTGTAATATCTTGCAGACCAGACAGGCCATTTAGCAGATCAGACTGATCCGGATCTCCGGTCAGCACCATGGTTGATTGCCAGCCCAACCGGGTCAGAAGCATTTTTAACTGGGCGTATGTGCAATTCTGGGCCTCATCTACCACCACATAGGCATTATTCAAAGTACGGCCCCGCATATAGGCAATGGGCGCGATTTCAATGGTGCCATCATGGAGAAATTTCTTTAAATTCCGAAGCCCCATCCGGTCACTCAGACAATCATATAAAGGTCGCAGATAGGGTGCTAGCTTTTCATCAAGGGCGCCCGGAAGATACCCAAGGTTTTCTCCCGCTTCGACCGCTGGCCGGGAAAGGACAATGCGGGCAACCGAGCCGGATTCCAACGCCTCCACCGCCTTGGCGATGGCCACATAGGTCTTGCCCGTACCTGCCGGCCCGACAGCCGCCACCACATTATGTTTATCAATGGCCTCTATCATATGACGTTGGTTTTCACTTTGTGGTTTGATTTTCCTGGTATATTTCCGCTCCCTGTTTTCCTCATAACCCTGCAGGGGATCCCATGAAGCGTCCCGATCCCGGTAAAGTGGCCGAATGTTGGAAGTGTGAATATTTTGATATTCCGTCCGTCCTTTGGCGCGTCTTGCTTTTTTACCCATGAGAAAATCTCCTGTTATGTTTGAGGTTAAAAAAAACGCCCCTCGAAAATTCGAGAGGCGCTTGATAAAATTGGCAATATGAAGGGGATTGCTAAAACTGGGGGGCTTAATATATCCGCTCGCGGCGGTCCTATACGTTGCACTCTTACAATTCCCTTTGTTAAGAAATATTGACATTAGTCTACGCTAAAATACCCCAGATGTAAATTAATTCAACTATTTCCCTGATATTCATTCCAGAAATCATA
>JAGLJX010000417.1 GCA_023142175.1 Emcibacter sp. | reverse complement strand
AGCCAATTTACGACTTGAATGGGATGGCTTTTTGAAGCAAATACGGTAATATAACAAAATTGGAAAAGAGTATAAAATGTTATCATCAGAAGAACTTACAATCACCAGCATTAGAAAAGAGCTTGATATAATCAGTTCGGAAATGATGCAACTCATTAAGAAATATAATCTGGATGCCGCAAACGCAATGGAAATAATACCCGTTGCCCGGCGAAAAATAACTAAGCAGAAAGACTATATCCGTTTTCTGGAGTTATCTTTGGAGGGCCGAATTCTTGGCGAAGCCGCCACCGCCCTTGAGAAGGCAACGGTGGTAGATTAATCACTATATTCCCGCAGATATTTCGCGGCCAGCTCCTGATAGCCTATCGTTCCCGCCATCATGCCGTCCAGTGCCGCATCGGTAATGTCACGGATTTTCTTGGCGGGTCGCCCGACCCAGAGTTCCCGCGCCTGAACTCTTTTGCCCGGGCTTAGCAAAGCTCCCGCAGCTACCATGCCCTCGCTTTCAATATAGCAGCCATCCATGGTCACGGCTCCTAAGCCCACAAAGCCTTTGTCCTCAATTGTGGTGCCGTGAATCATACAGCTATGACCGATCAAGACATTATCGCCGATGATGGTTGGAGTGCCACTGCCGTCCACATGGACAACGGTGCTATCCTGAATATTTGTGCCTTTACCCACGCGGATGATCTGTACATCACCGCGCAATACACAATTAAACCAGATGCTAGAACCTTCCCCAATCTCAACATCGCCAATAATGCGGGCGCCGGGGGCGATGAATACCCCTTCCCCCAATTTTGGCCAGATGCCGTTAAAGCAATATAGCTTGCCGCCACCGGGCGCAGGTCTGAAATACTCTTTCGCCACTAAAATCTCCTAAAGGCCTATGGAAACAAGGGGGCCTGTTCCAGTGACAATGTCTCGGGAAGTCCGAACATAATATTCATATTCTGTATAGCCTGCCCAGATGAGCCCTTGATCAGATTATCTATTGCCACTACCAGAATAGCCCGGCCCGGAACACGATCCGCATAAACCCCGATCAGGCATTGGTTCGAGCCTCTGACATGGCGGGTTGCCGGAATGACATCTTCCCCTACCACATGAACAAAGCTCTCGTCCTGATAGGCTTCATTCAGACATACACGAAGGTCATCAACTGTCTGCCCCTCCGACAGATTAACATAGATGGTTTCCAGCTCTCCCCGGTTCATAGGAACCAGATGCGGTGTGAATGTGACCATCAGATCTTCACCGTGGGCGCGGGATAATTCCTGCTCGATCTCCGGCGAATGGCGATGGGTGGCGATGGCATAAGGGTGCATGGCCTCCGACACCTCGGTAAATAGATTTGCTTCCCTGAGTGAGCGTCCGGCGCCACTAACCCCGGACTTGGCATCAATGATAATATTATCCTTGCTGATTAATTTATCTTTCAGCAGCGGAATAAGCGTCAGCAAAGCCGCCGTTGGGTAACAACCCGGACAGGCCACAAGCCGTGCATTTTTTATATCTTCCCGATAATGTTCGGTCAGGCCATATACGGCCTCTTTCTGCAATTCACTTGCCTGATGATATTCACCGTACCATTTGGTATAAACATCCACGTCCCGAAGCCGGAAATCCGCTGAAAGGTCAATCACTTTTACCGATCCCTTGATGGCATTGGCATAATCCGCCGGACGTTCGATAATCATTTCATCAATAAAGCCATGACCAGTAGCATGGAGAATCCCCTTGATGATTTCCTGCGACGTGGCATGGGGCAATGCACAGAAAATAACATCCAGTTCAAGCCCCGGCCATTCCACATCGCTAACCGCAATTAAATCAGGCAATCCCAGGCCCGTCAAATGAGGATAGACCGTATCAATGGGCTGCCCCGCTTTACGATCCGCCGTCATCAGGACAATTTCCACATTAGGGTGGCGTACCAGAAGCCGGACAAGCTCCGCCCCAGTATAGCCACTGGCCCCTAATATTGCAGCTCTGATTTTTTTAGGGCTATCTGTCATCTGTCCATCCATAATCCAAAATTATATACTCTCCCTATATAAGTTATTCACCATGAGTTTCATAGCTATCTGGGGAAAATAAATATTAAAGTTTTTGATAACCAGTGCTTACGAGATATTCAGCGAACTTTAGGTCATGCCTTAATATCTGCACCAGCAGATCACGCTCTATTTCATGGATGCAATCTTCCCAGTTATTCTGCTCCTCACATTTCTCGCCTAAGGATTTAACATGATCTAAAATTTCTTTATGATCTTTGATATGTTCTTCATCAGAATAACCAAACTTGCTCATGATTTCTTCTTCTTCATAAAAATGAATACGTAACCTGTCATAAAATTTCTGCCATTCTTCCAGGCAGATCGTAGAGTTTTGGACTTTACAAACATCAACCATTGCGTTGAGAATATGTACAAGTTCAACATGGTCGGCATCTATTTTCTCATGACCGACCAAAAACGCTGAAGATAATTTTGATTTATTCATTTATACAGATTCACCTATCAAACTACGTAATCACCCATCCCTGCAGTTAATTCAACTGCCTGTTAATTTACGCATAGATAATCACGGTTGTCACCCATAATTTTACAAATAATACCTGCTTTCAACATAAAAAAGGCCCGTACAAACTGTACGAGCCTTTTTATTGAAAAATATTGTTTAACGTTTAGAGAACTGGAAGCTCTTACGCGCTTTTGCTTTACCGTATTTCTTACGCTCAACCACACGAGCATCGCGGGTCATGAAGCCCTGGGCTTTCAATGCCGGACGCAGATCGGGTTCGTAATATGTCAGCGCTCTGGAAATGCCGTGGCGAACCGCGCCAGCCTGACCGGAAAGACCACCGCCCTTAACGGTACAGATAACGTCGAACTGACCAACACGTGCCGTCACATCAAAAGGCTGATTAACAATCATGCGAAGCGTTGGACGGGCAAAATAGGTTTGCTGGTCACGACCATTGATGGTGATAACGCCTTTACCGGGTTTGATCCAGACACGGGCAACCGCATCTTTCCGTCTGCCGGTGGCATAAGAACGGCCCAGTGCGTCAATTTTTGGCTCCACAGTGGTTGCCTCATCAGCAACAGCATCCTCTACAACAGGAGCAGCAACCGCAGCGGCTTTAATCTGGGCTTCTGAAGTAATATCTTTCAGATCTTCCAGAGTTTTCTTTTCGTCAGCCATTATGCGCGACTCCTTGTATTCTTGATATTCATTGCCGCAACATCAATAACCTCTGGGTTCTGGGCTGCATGTGTATGTTCAGGGCCAACAAAAACTCTCAGGTTTTTCAACTGAGCATTGCCGAGCGGGCCGCTTGGGATCATCCGCTGCACGGCTTTGGTCACGACGCGTTCCGAATGATCCCCTTCGAGGATCTGACGGGCTGTGCGTTGTTTAATACCGCCGGGATGGCCAGTATGCCAGTAATAGATTTTGTCATCCAGTTTCTTGCCGGACAGTTTCACTTTTTCAGCATTAATCACGATGATGTTATCACCGCAGTCCATGTGAGGTGTATATGAGGGCTTATGTTTACCCCGCAAGCGCATTGCAATAATAGAAGCCATACGACCAAGGACAATTCCCTCGGCATCAATGACGAACCATTTTTTTTCAATGTCTGCAGGAGTTGCAGAAAAGGTTTTCATCTAACATTCCTTGAATTCAAAAATAACCATGGACATGAAATATCTTCCACGCCACAAAACGTGAGCAATATGGCAGTATTTTCTTGAATGTCAACGGCTATTTTTGCTATAAATTCATATAGTTACTAATATGGTATTATGATACCGCCCCATAAGGCACTCAAAACAAAAGAATATAATAAAACCTGAAATTAACAACATAAGGAAATAATATAAATGTCTGAAAACCATAGCTTTTCAACTTTGGCCATACACGCTGGTCAGCAAGCCGATACCGCCACTGGCGCCTGTGCAACCCCCATTTATCAGACAACTTCTTTTGAATTTAAAAGCGCGGAACAGGCAGCGAACCTGTTTAATCTACAGGAATTCGGCAATATTTACAGCCGACTCACCAATCCGACCGTTGCGGTGCTGGAGGAGCGGGTTGCGGCACTTGAGGGCGGTGTTGCGGCCTTGGCAGTATCCAGTGGCCATGCGGCACAGTTCACAGTGTTCCACACATTACTAGAACCGGGCGATGAAATTCTTGCCGCCAACAAGCTCTATGGCGGTTCCATCAATCAAATGGGGGAAAGCTTTAAAAAATTCGGTTGGAAAACGACATTTGTTGACCCGACAGCGGAAAGTTTCAAGGCCGCAATGAAT
>JAGLJX010000416.1 GCA_023142175.1 Emcibacter sp. | reverse complement strand
GCGGGCCGTGAATAAACGATATGGCGGGCCCATCAGAATTATCTTCCGGCAATTCTGCAAGGCTTGTCAGAACCAGTGGCAGCTTCCTGTTTTTATCAAGAGAAGCTGAACGGATAATCACATCCATCAAGGTTTGCCATGTATCTGTATAGGCAGAATATTTCTGGGCGCGTTTGCTCATGAACCAGCCACCAGATGTTTTTGAATGGCAGTTAATATTTCATCCGGTGTAATTTGGTTGCCATCAGCTTTATTTATTCCTTCAATATTAGACTGGCCTGCAGCCAACCGCTCAACTTCGCTGCGAATTTGACCAAAGTTAAGTTCTGGAACTATGATATTATCCATATCAACGGTGAGCTTTTTTACTCTTTCTTCTGGAAAAGGCCATATAGTCTGTAGTTTTAATAAACCGAGCTTAATGCCTTTCTCTCTTGCCAGAGAGACAGCCCGCGTTGCAGCCATTGCCGTGCCACCATAGGCAATGAGGGCAATATCTGCGTCGTCAAGTTCGATTTCTTCATAAAGGAGAATGTCGTCAAGATTATCTTCGATCTTGCTATACATATGATCCCACCATTGGGACACAAGCTCAGAATCCTCCGTAGGGTAGCCTTTTTCATCATGTAAAAGCCCCGTTACGTGATAACGATATCCTTCACCAAATTTTGCCAGCGGAACAACGCCCCCTTTAGTATAGGCAAAGGCCTTATAGTCTTCGGGGGATTCTTCTGGTTCACGACGTTCAAATATTTCTACTGTCTCATCAGCAAGCTCGATTTTCTCTTCTAGTGATGAAACCAAGGCATCGGCGAGGAAAATAACCGGCGTTCTGTATTTCTCTGAGAAATTAAAGGCTTTGATGATCAGGTCATAACAATCCTGTACAGAACCGGGACTTAAAGCAATGATTGGATGGTCGCCATGAGTTCCCCACCTTGCCTGCATGATATCACCCTGCGCTGCCTTTGTGGGCAGTCCCGTGCTAGGGCCAACCCGCTGAACGTTAATTACAACACAAGGGATTTCACTACCAACCGCATATCCCAGATTTTCCTGCATAAGGGAAAAACCGGGGCCACTTGTGGCGGTCGCAGACTTTAATCCGCCCAGTGATGCACCAATGATGGCGCCCATGCTTGCAATTTCATCTTCCATCTGTACAAAAATGCCACCTTCTTCTGGTAAGCGGTCAGATAAAATCTCAGCGACCTCAGTAGAAGGTGTTATCGGATATCCAGCATAAAAACGACAACCAGCTTTTATGGCGCCTTCAGCGATGGCTTGATTGCCGTACATTACTTCGAATTTTGACATTTATAATACGCCTTTATATTTGGAGTGTTCTGGATGTTCCGGCGGCAATATTTCGATGGCAAAGTCGGGACAGTGCCTTTCACATAACTTACAATTTATGCAGTTCTTCAGACCGGGTGTAATTGGGTAATCTTCTTCGTCTTCTGCCAAAACATTTTGGGGGCACCATGCTGTGCATAAGCCACATGCCTTGCAGTAATCTTTGTTAACTCTAATCTCAAAAACGCCATGCCGGACTTCAATCATGATAAGTCTCCGGCTTTTTCTTTCTGGTTCTTTAAATATTCAAGCATGGAATAATATCTTGCACTAAAATCAACGGAGCCTTTATTCTCAATAATTATGCCGCGGCCTGTTCTTTCGTCTACTTCAAAACCATCAACATTTTCACCGTCTTCGCTGTCACCAAAAGGGGCGTCAGGGGATGTAATTCTGACGGCTTGTGAGCTGCGTTTTTCAAGGGCCGGATTGCTGCGATAGGTATCATTATCCATATCGGCTATCATGTCTGATGCTTCTGGACGTTGGTTCATTTTGCCGTAAAGGACATGACAATTACTGATGATCTCGATTA
>JAGLJX010000415.1 GCA_023142175.1 Emcibacter sp. | reverse complement strand
GATATATTCCGCCAGAAACTAGCGAATATGTTGCTTTTTTAACTCATTTTCAATGTGGGTTAGAAGTTTGACAGATAATTCAGAATCCCCTTTCAGGTCCCGCCTCATTATAACGTCAAAACTGTCCAGAAACAGGGTATTGATCTGTGGGTTTGGTTGTTTTCCCTGTTGTTCTTTTAAAAGTCGCTTGAACCAGCCGGATATCTCGGTAGCTAGAGTCCATTCAAATGTACCAGCCTGACTTTGGATGAGGTGACAAATATATATTGCCTCTTCCATCTTCCCCGAATTTATTGTCTGGTTCAATTTCTGGATATGCTGCTCTAATATTTCCTTGTAATGACTGCCTGCTTTATCAATAATTTTTTGAGCCTTAAAGAGCATTTCTTTTTGTTTTAAAGTGTATTTTTCTTTAGCCATCTAATTATCTCCCTCTTGATCATCAAGGGTTATTTGCTTCTCTGAGGGGGGAGGGGTATCTGCCTGCCGTCTGTCCTGCGTGCCATTTAAATCACGAATTCTACGCCTGCGGTCAGGCCCAAAATATACCTCGGAAACAATGAAAGGTCTTTCATTAAAAATCGCGTTGCTCATTTTGTCCATTATTTGCTCTGGCGAGATGGGTTTTGCCAGAATTTCAGTGATTCCAACGTCTCTGGCATTAAGAATAGAGTGAAGGCCAGTAAGTGCTGTACATAGAATTATCGGGGTTTTTTGAATTTTTTTTACTGGTGATTTGCGGATATATTTAGCGAGTTTTAAACCGTTGTTTTTACTCATCATATTATCAACAAATATACAATCATATGAGTTGTTATTTAAGATTAGAATCGCTTCATCATATGTTTTAGTTAACCGTACTTGAGCTACTTCGAAGCTCTCTATAATGGCTCTGATTATTTTGGCTAAATAATCATCATCGTCTACGATCAGAATTTTTTTATTTGTAAAATCCGGTGTGATTGGATTACTTCCTTTGCCTAGCTGAATAATTTAACTGTTGCTCTATGTCTAGCGTATCATATTTGAAAAAAAATGGATTAACAACATATGGCAATAGAAATAAATATCAAAGTATACCATTGCACTGATTTTGAATTTATTCAGCTTTTAATTTTTATGGCTATAGCTATACTCCCCCTTTAGAAAAGGACTATAAATGAGTATTGAGGATAATACCGAAAGGGATAGTACGATATCAAAGGGAATAAAATGGGGCCCCTTTACAGCGCGCTTACCTATAGTTCATATGCGTGTCGAATGGCCGGAACTCGCGCAGGGGCTTGTGGTTGCTGCATCAACTGGACTTGCATTGGCACCGCTTCTTATAACGGCCTTTGGTCTGACTTTTGAAGAAGCAATTACCATTTCCATAATTCACACTATTCTTATTGCCTCTCATGTGGTGTTGTTTGGTGAGCCCTTCGCTCCGGGCTGGGTAACACCTGCCTTGCCCATATCATTGATCTTTGTTCTGGGAAATTATGATACGCCCGTTGAGCGGTTTCAGATGATGACGGCATTATCGCTTGATCTGGCTTTTTTGCTTTTTTTCCTCGGCATCACAGGGCTTGGCAAAAAGCTTATTCTTCATATTCCAACGGCTATCAAGGCCGGCATTATACTGGGAGCGGCTTTTGCGGCCTTCAAGCGGGTTTTTGTCGATGATTTCAAGACTATAGAGGCCATGCCTGTCGCCATGACCTTGGCTCTTGTCACCTGTCTCATTGTCTCTTTTTCCATACCATTTCAGAAGATGAAACTGAAAAACAAAGGCCTTGCCATGGTGGCGAGCCTTGGCCTTCTGCCGGGTTTTATCGTCGCGGGTATTGCGGGGGTTATGTTTGGGGAATTATCTTTTGATATCCAATGGGGCATTATGATACCGCCCTTTGGTGATTTGATGAGTAAAGTATCACCTTTTTCAATAGGCTGGCCGCCCGTTTCTTATTTTATTGAGGCGATCCCGCTTGTCCTGATTACTTATACCATCCTGTTTGGCGACCTGTTGACCGGTATCGCCATTTTAAAAGAGGCTGAACCCTCCCGTCCCGATGATAAAATAACGCTGGATAGCAGCCGGTCCCATATCGTCATTGCTATCAGGAATGTTTTCATGGGGCTGTTCGCACCCTTTTTTCCCACACAGGGCTGTCTGTGGACAGGAGTTCATGTTGTTGTCGTGCAAAGATGGAAAGAAGGCCGGGATAAGATGGAAAGCCTGATCGGTGGCATCAGTGCTTATTATATGTATGGGTTTCCGGTGTTGCTATTGCTTCTGCCTGTGGTGACGTTCCTTAAGCCCTTCATGCCTATTGCCTTGGTGCTTACCCTCATATTAACCGGCTTTGCCTGTTCTTATGTGGCGTTAGCTATGCCAAGGGGTAAAGAGGAAAGAGGTGTTATGCTGCTGACCGCTTTTTTCCTGGTATTTTTTGAACCTTGGGTGGGGCTTGTTGTGGGTATTCTGGCGGCACTGCTTTTGATAGGTGCTGACGCCTTTAGGCTGAAATCAGAAAAGCTTTAAATTTCCAGAAGTGTTTTAAAGGTATCGTCAAGGGTTTTAAGGACCAATGCGTTGGCTTTATAGGCATGGCTTGCCCTTTTTAGCTCGCCAATCTCGGTGGGTAATGACACATTCGGAATGTTGACGCCTCCCTGCTCATTGGCAAGGGGTGAGGAGGGATCATATATGGTAAGGCTCGCCGGAGATACTGGTACAGTTCTAGCACGCGTTCCACCGGAGCCTGTGGTGGTTTGTTCCACCCGCACGGGGGTATAGCCGGGGTTGAATGCCAGCCCGTTCGGTGCGGCTCTCTTGGGGGTGGATTTGACCTGCATATTGGCAATATTGCTCGCCGCCGCATTTAGGCGGGTGGTGGAAGCAATTAATCCTGATACACTTGTCTGTATTGCCTTGAACATTCTGTTCTTTCTCTGGGAGACGGTTTATCTGCTAGATTTGGGAATTATATTGTGGGAGTTCTAAGATTGCCTTAATGAATAGATAAAATTAAGGTTATTTTTGTGCAGCTTTGGCGAGGGCATGAGCCAGATTGAGTGATCCCTGAAGCCGATTTTCAATCTTAGACCATTTCCGCACATACACCAGCTTGTGATCAGGCCTCAATTTGGTGACCGTTGTCTGGCTGGAGATAAATTCAATTAACCCCGCAGGATTGGCAAATTTAGACCTACGGAAGGTGACAATGGCGCCTTTTGGTCCGGTTTCAATCTTTTCAATTCCGGCAAGGCGGCAGAAATGTTTGATCAGGATAATTTTCAGCAGATGTTCTACCTCTTCCGGCAGATCCCCGAACCGGTCAATAAGTTCGGCACCAAAGGCATCAATCTCCCGCCGTCCTTTCAGGTCAGCCAGCCTTCGATAGAGCGACATACGCAGGTTCAGGTCGGGAATATAACTCTCCGGTATCATAACCGTTGCCCCCACGTTGATCTGAGGTGACCAGATGCCGTCTATTTCCTCGTCCATGATGCCGGATTTGGCCTGTGCCACGGCTTCTTCCAGCATATTCTGGTATAGCTCCATACCCACTTCTTTGATATGGCCCGATTGTTCCTCGCCGAGCAAATTCCCGGCACCCCTAATATCAAGATCATGGCTGGCAAGGGTGAAGCCCGCCCCCAAAGTATCCAGGGTCTGTAAGACCTGAAGCCGTTTTTCGGCTTGCGGGGTCGGCAGTCTGCGTGGGGCCAGTGTGAGGTAGGCATAAGCGCGGATTTTCGAGCGGCCTACTCTTCCGCGAAGCTGATAAAGCTGTGCCAGTCCAAACATATCTGCCCGATGG
>JAGLJX010000414.1 GCA_023142175.1 Emcibacter sp. | reverse complement strand
TTCCTCCTGAGACAGAAGGAACCTTTTTTCGGCTATCATTGGTCCAACCATACGGGAACGGGACGGACCGATGCCGACTTTAAAAAGGTCAAAGACACTCAAGAACATAACCCTGGTACCCCGAAGACAATTCTACAGAGCCAATATCAAGCCCTTATAACCTTTTTATTTAGTATTCAGGCCTTTATCAACCGTCTTGATATGATCAAGAACCCGAAGCCATTTATTGGTCTGGCATATCTGCATAGCCTGTGACCGCCCTAATCTGCGGATCAACTGCTTTGCTAATGCTTCAACCGTTTCATCAGCCATTTCTTTTACCTACGCTTTCAACTAACTTGAATAAGCCATACTGTAACAACTTATGATATTACTTAACAATGTGGCAATTTTAAGCCGCCGACCTTGCAAGCATTACAGAATGTCCTATTCTTTGCCACCGTTTACGCCTCATACTAAGCGCTGTCAACGGCTAAATTACTTTTTTAGCGCGGGGAAACATTCGGCCTCATTTTTAATTTTTTTCTTATTAAAAATATGCCTTCATTCCCCAAAAAAAAAGATGGTCTCGCGTTTTTATTGCCACAACAAAAGCTATCTCTTTAGTGCCACAACAGTATGAAAAGTGGAAATCATACCCGATATACTTTCTCAGATAGACGGAAAAGCCACCCCGTTCTATCTCATTCATAAACACGCGAGAACCAACCTGTTTGGCTCTCTACAGAGAACCACTTGACTGTCTTTTAAGACTTAATATTTATCCAGTAGAATCAATCGCCTACCTAATATTTTTTAAGTTTTAATATACTATGACCATACAATAGCTATTCATAAGCAGAATGTGCTACTATATTGGGGGTTTATTCGAAATAAAATCTAGATAACCATCAATAAAACAGAATAAGATTCTATGAACACAGAAAAACACGCGAACAAGCAAAGAGAATTGGATAAAATTGACCAGAATATTCTGAATATTCTTCAGAAAGACGGCAGGGTATCTAACGTCAAACTAGCGCAAACTATCAATCTTAGCCCGACGCCGTGCCTTGAGCGGGTCAAAAGACTGGAGAAAGAAGGCTATATAAAAGGCTATGTGGCCCTGCTTGATTCAGACTTGCTTGGGGCGGCACTGGTTTCTTTCATTGAGGTGTCCCTCGACCGTACGACGACACAGGCGTTGGAAACCTTTCGCCGGGAGATTGCGCAGATGGAAGAAGTTCAGGAATGTCATATGGTCGCCGGCGGTTTTGATTATCTGATTAAGGTCAGAACCCGTGATATGGCCCATTACCGAAGATTCCTCGGTGAAAAACTCTCAAGCTTGTCTGATATCAGCAGCACCCACACCTATGTGGTAATGGAAGAAGTCAAAGCAACCAGCGCCATCACAATCCCCAACAGTAAAGAGTTATAAAAAATCATGGTATTAATTACTTTTATTTCCCCCGATGACAAAAGAAACGCCGTCGCGGCACAGGATGGCGAAACCTTGATGGAGGTGGCCGTGAAACACGACATCGCCGGCATAGATGCAGATTGTGAGGGCGGTTGTGCCTGTGCCACCTGTCATATTTTGATCCCTGATGAATTTACCGGCGCCATACCGACCATGGGGGAAGATGAGCAATATCTGCTGGATTTTCTGGATAACCGGCAAAAAAACAGCCGCCTCAGCTGTCAGATAAAGGTCACTGACAAGCTGGACGGCATG
>JAGLJX010000413.1 GCA_023142175.1 Emcibacter sp. | reverse complement strand
AATATTTTAAGCGTGACATCAAGAATGATGACCCGAAGCTTCTTATTGTCGCCCCCATGTCCGGCCATTATGCCACCCTGCTGCGCGGTACGGTGGATGCCATGTTGCCCGATCATAAGGTTTATGTCACCGACTGGAATGATGCCCGTGATGTGCCGCTGTTTCAGGGCAAGTTTGATCTGGATGATTATATTGATTATGTCATCGAGATGCTTGAGCATCTCGGCCCCAATACCCATGTGCTTGCGGTTTGCCAGCCGTCGGTTCCGGTTTTGGCGGCAATAGCTATCATGTCGGCGGATGATAACCCCTGCGTGCCCGCGTCCATGACAATGATGGGCGGGCCAATTGATACAAGAAATTGCCCTACAGAGGTTAATAAGCTCAGTGCAGAACGTAGCCTCAGCTGGTTCAAGCAACATGTAACCCATCATGTGCCATGGCCCAACAAAGGCTGTATGCGGGTGGTTTATCCGGGCTTTCTTCAATTATCGGCCTTCCTGAATATGAATATGGAAGATCATGTGGAAGCCCATAAAAAGATGTTTGATCATCTGGTGGAAGGCGACGATGAAAATGTTGATAAACATCGCCTGTTTTACGAAGAATATCTGGCGGTGATGGACCTTCCGGCGGAATATTTTCTGCAGACCGTGGATGTGGTGTTTCAGAGACATCTATTGCCAAAGGGCGAATGGGTTTCAAACGGTCGTCCTGTTGATACCTCAGCCATCACCAAGACTGCCCTGATGACAGTAGAAGGTGAGCTGGATGATATTTCAGGCATCGGCCAGACCAAGGCGGCCCATGACCTTTGTTCTAATATCCCCAAAGCCATGAAAACCCATTATGAGCAAAAACAGGTTGGTCATTACGGCATTTTCAACGGCAGCAAATGGCGCAATAAAATCGCCCCCAAAGTGAAGAAATTCATCCGGTCACATGATTAGAACAATCTGTTAATATATCCCAATATCAAGAGGCGGCTTTTCCGTCTCTTTTTTTATGGGCAGGCGGGGGAATATGGTGGTAGGATCAGCTTTTCTTGACCTTGGCCCAATTACTGTCTACCTAGTCAGGAAATACTTGTAATTTAAAGGCTTGAGAATAAGATGAAAAGAGATAGCGGACAGAATCGCGACGTAACCGACAAATGGCGGCTTCAGACCAAATTGGTCAGGGGCGGAACATGGCGCAGTGAAGTGGGCGAGACATCCGAGGCCATGTTCCTCACATCGGGCTATGCCTATGACTGCGCCGAGGATGCGGCGGCCCGCTTCGCCGGTGATCAGGAAGGCTATACCTATTCACGGCTGCGTAATCCAACCGCTGCTATGTTTGAAGACCGCATGGCTTTGATCGAGGGAGCAGAGGTCGCCCGTTCCACGGCAACGGGTATGGCGGCGATATCATCGGCTATTTTTTCATTGGTTAAAGCCGGAGATCATGTCGTGTCCAGTCGGGCGCTCTTTGGCTCCTGTCGGGTAGTCATTGAAACTTTGCTGCCTAAATTCGGTGTTGATTTTACCTTTGTAGATGGCACGGATCACGAAGCATGGAAGGCAGCTTTTCGACCCAATACAGTTGCAGTGTTCCTTGAAACACCCGCCAACCCGACTCTGGATGTGGTGGATATTGCTTTTGTCTGCGCGTTGGCCCATGAAAATGGGGCGACTGTGGTGGTGGATAATGCCTTTGCCTCGCCCGTATTGCAGAAGCCGCTGACCATGGGTGCGGATGTGGTTGTTTATTCTGCGACCAAGCATATTGACGGGCAGGGCCGCTGTCTTGGCGGCTGCATCCTGACCAGTGATGAAATTATGGAAGAGAGCATACTGCCCTATCTGCGCCATACAGGGCCGAATATCAGTCCCTTTAACGCATGGGTGCTGTTGAAAGGCTTGGAAACCATTGATATGCGGGTGGAACGTATGTGTGATAATGCCCTGAAGGTTGCCGATGCTTTGTCTGATCTGGGCGGTTTTGATTATGTCAAATATCCCGGACGTGCGGATTTTTCACAGCATGAGCTTGCTATGAAACAGATGACAATGGGCGGCAGCATCATTGCCCTGCATGTGCCCGGTGGCCGTGATAGTGCTTTTAAATTTCTTAATGCCTTGGAAATTATTGATATATCTAATAACCTTGGTGATGCAAAAAGTCTGATCACTCATCCGTCGAGCACAACACACGCCAGCGTGACGGAGGCGGCCAGACTTGAAGTCGGTATTACCGAGGGAATGTTGCGCCTGTCTGTGGGGCTAGAGCATCCCGATGATTTAATTGAAGATCTGCAAAAAGCGGCTCATATAGCGGGAATATAATGATCGAAGATAAAGTAGATTTTATGAAACTGAGCGAAGAGGCTTATGAGGCGACAACTCAGGGCGTACGTGTTTCTGTCCAGCCTATTTATCTGGAAGATGAATCAGAGCCGGAGGAAAGTCGCTATTTCTGGGCCTATCAGATACAGATCGAAAATTTGAGTGCCGAACCGTTACAGCTGAAAAGCCGTTACTGGCGCATCACGGACTCACAGGGCCGCACCGAGGAAGTACAGGGCGAAGGCGTTGTCGGTGAGCAGCCGGTCATAGAGCCGGGATATGTTTTTGAATATACCAGCGGCGCACCGCTCACCACCGCATCGGGATTTATGGCGGGCCATTACAAGATGCATAAAAATGATGGCAGCTCCTTTGAAGTGGAAATTCCGGCTTTCTCTCTGGACAGCCCCTATGATTCCCACACCCTTAACTAAGCTAACAGGGGAAATATTTTGTTGAAGAAAACTGATAAACCTACACAGGCTCAAGCAGAAGCCGCCGTAAAAACGCTGATTCAATGGGCCGGAGATGACCCCCTGCGGGAAGGTCTGCTGGATACGCCCAGCCGTGTCGTTAATGCCTATAAAGAATTCTTCCGTGGCTATGATGAAGACCCGCGTAAGGTTCTTTCCCGCACATTTGAGGAAATTGGCGGATATGACGAGATGGTTGTGCTCAGGGATATTCCTTTTGAATCCCACTGTGAACATCATATGGCACCGATCATTGGCCGGGTTCATGTGGGCTATCTGCCCAATAAAAAAGTGGTAGGCATCAGCAAGCTGGCCCGCGTGGTGGAAACCTATGCCAAGCGGCTTCAGGTGCAGGAAAAGCTGACGGCGCAAATTGCCGACTGTATATGGGAAGTTCTGGAACCGATCGGCGTTGGCGTGATCATACAGGCAACTCATGAATGTATGTCAACACGCGGCGTTCATGCTCACGGGGTGTCTATGGTCACCAGCCGCATGGTCGGGGCCTTTCGCAAAGATGAAAAGACCAGACGTGAGTTTCTGGCGGTAGTTGGGACGTTTGAATCCCATGTATGAATAAAATAAAAGGCGGATAGAGGATTGGTTGATCTTCGACCCATATTGCTGATTAACGGATTATTCCTGCTCATACTTGGGGTGGGTATGCTGTTCCCTGCTTTGGTTGATGTTGCCGTGGGCAACCCGGACTGGCAGGTTTTTGCCATTTGTTCCGGCCTCGTAATGTTTGTTGGAGGGATGCTTTTTCTGACCAGTCGGGGCGAAGACGAAGAACTTTCCATTCAGCAGGCCTTTATCCTGACCGTATCCACATGGGTGGTTATTCCGATCTTTGGCGCTTTGCCCTTCGTTTTTTCCGATCTGGCGCTCAGCTATACCGATGCTTTTTTTGAAGCCATGTCTGGTCTGTCGACCACTGGCTCCACGGTCATCACCGGACTTGACGGCGCCCCACCCGGAATTCTTCTGTGGCGCGCGCTGCTGCAATGGTTCGGCGGGGTTGGTATTATTATCATGGCGGTGATTATCCTGCCTTTCCTGCGGGTGGGTGGTATGCAATTGTTCAAGATCGGGGCATTTGATACGGCGGAGAAAGTTCTGCCACGGGCGGCACAATTGGGTATGGCGATATCGTTGCTTTATGTGGGCCTGACCATCATTTGTGCGGTAGCATTATGGTCGGCAGGCATGAGCATTTTTGAAGCCACCTGCCACGCCTTCACCACCATTGCCACGGGGGGATATTCCACCTCGGATGGCTCAATCGGACATTTTAACAGCGCCTTGATCGATTATATCATTGTCATGTTCATGATCATCGGAAGCATGCCCTTCATCCTTTATCTGAAAATGGTACAGGGGCATAGCCTGGTGCTGTGGCGGGATTCTCAGGTCAAATGGTTTCTGGCGCTGCTTATTCTGTTGATCACCATACTCAGCCTGTGGCGGTGGGGGGATAGTGCTCAGGGGCTAGAGGATATTGTGCGTTATACCACCTTCAATGTGGTGTCCATCCTGACGGGGACGGGATTTGCCACGGCGGATTATACCGCTTGGGGCTCGCTGGCTATGGTATTTTTCTTTTTTATGATGTTCATTGGCGGCTGTGCGGGGTCCACTTCCTGTGGTATCAAGATATTCCGGCTTCAGGTTCTGGTGATCATGGTTATTGCTCATTTCAAGCATATCCTGCGGCCCAGTGGGATCTTCATCCCCCGCTATAACAATATGCCCATCAAGGGTGATGTTATGGGATCGGTGATCAGCTATCTGTTCCTGTTCCTGCTGTGCTTTCTGGTGCTGGCTTTTGGTTTGTCCCTGACCGGGCTTGATTTTATCACTGCCATTTCGGGCGCAGGAACAGCCATATCCAATGTGGGGCCGGCGCTTGGGCCTATTATCGGCCCTACGGGAACATTTCAGACCCTGCCCGATACTGCAAAATGGCTACTGACCATCGGTATGCTTCTGGGACGGCTGGAAATTTTTGCAGTGCTTATTCTTTTCTCCCCCCAATTCTGGAGAGCGTGATTAATCCGCTTCTTCTTCTTCTTCTTCGATAATACCGATCAGTAATTGCCGTTGCAGGGCCAGCAGGGAAAAATGCTTATCCAGTTTCTTAATAAGATCACGGGCTTCATCGGCATCAATATATCCCGGCGAACTGCCATGGGGGCTGATGCTGTCCAGAATACCGCCAATATTTGCCGCATTTCTCAGGCTGGCGCGTGCGGCGATGGAATGCCAGTCGATATCTTCCTCCAGTGTCTCAATCGGCAGGAAAACCCCGCCCGCCAGAAAAGCAAAATGCTCTGAAACAACGGTGGCACTGGTTTCCCTCACCAGTTTCTCCACCCGTTCCAGTGACAGTTCCGCATCGCCGTTGGGATCGGTGAAGTCATAGGCGCGGGTGCGGCCAATGTCTAATATCTCCATAACAGTCGGAATACCACCGGCCTGCTTGAACAATTCACTGACCACCGCCTTGGTAGAGCCGTATTTTCGGCGTTTTAAGGGATTAAATGGCATTTGATTTTCCATTCTCTTTGTAATTATTTTTTACTGGTATAAACTATAACGCAAACAACACAGGGCCGTAAATGAAAGAATATTCTACAGACGAAATGCTGGCAAAGCTGATCTCTTTTGATACCACCAGCTGGAAGTCAAACCTCGAACTTATTGATTTTGTAACAGAATATCTGGACGGATATGGCATCCCGTCACAGGTTTTTTTCAATGAGGAAAAGACCAAGGCAAATCTGCTCGCCACCATTGGCCCGGCGGATATTCCCGGTATTATCCTGTCCGGTCATACGGATGTGGTCCCCGTGGCCGAGCAGAATTGGTCCCATGATCCCTTTGATATGGTGACGCGGGACGGTCGGCTATATGGTCGGGGAACCAGCGACATGAAGGGCTTCATCGCCTGTGTCCTTGCCGCCGTCCCGAATTTCGTGGCCGCCGACCTGAAGGAGCCGTTGCATCTGGCCTTTTCCTATGATGAGGAAACGGGATGTACGGGGGTGATGAGCCTGGTTGAGTATGTGCGCGCCATGCCCGTCCGCCCCAGAGCCTGCATCGTGGGCGAGCCAACCAATATGAAGGTGGTCAATTCCCATAAAGGCATTTATCACCTGTTGACCCGCGTCTACGGCTTGGAGTCCCATTCCAGTAGCGACAAGGGTCTTAATGCAGTTATGTATGCGGCGGAAATGATTGGCTACTTAAGCGAGTTGGCCGATGAAATGAGGGCGCGACCGCCGCTGATTGAAGGATTCAAACCGCCCTATACCACCGTTCATGTGGGCCGGATCAAGGGCGGGACAGCCGCCAATATCACCCCGTCATACTGCGAGTTTGAATGGGACTACAGACCCATGCCTACTTTGGGCCATGGGCCAAAGCAGGATGAGGTCATGGACCGTTTCAATGCCCATGTGGAGACGAATATTCTACCCAAAATGCAGGCGCGATCTGCGGAAAAAGCTCGGGTGGAAACTGATCTTCTGTCCATCGTGCCGACCCTGTTGCCACAAACAGGGTCATCGGCGGAAACACTGGTTCTGGCACTGGCAAACCAGAATGATGTCTCGGTGGT
>JAGLJX010000412.1 GCA_023142175.1 Emcibacter sp. | reverse complement strand
GATGCCTTGGTTAGTCAGGTGATACTGGATTTGATTGATGAGGATGTGGCGCTTGAGTTTGCCGGAAAGCGGGGCGGTAGACCATCGTTGAAACAGGCGGATATATCTGATCGGCTTGTAGCTCTGGCAAAATCTGGAAAAAAGGTACTCAGGCTTAAGGCGGGGGACCCTTATGTGTTTGGGCGCGGTGGGGAAGAAGCCCGACATCTGGTTGAATCTAATATCCCTTTCCGGGTTATTCCGGGAATTACGGCAGGCATTGGTGGTCTTGCCTATGCAGGTATACCGCTTACGGACAGACATACAAATTCGGCTGTGACGTTCCTCACCGGACATGGTGAGGATGGTGGCCTGTCAAAGGATATTGACTGGGATGCACTGGCGAAATCCTCCCCTGTGATTGTGGTCTATATGGCACTGAGCCGAGTTGGATTGATGTGCCAGCAGTTACTTAAATCGGGACGGCGGCCTGAGGAGGCCGTGGCGGTCATAAGCAAGGCGACAACGGCAGATCAGGTCGTTCTGGAGACCACATTGGCCCATGCCGCATCGGATGTGGCATCCGCAAAGCTGAAGGCTCCGGCGATGATTGTTATTGGTGAAAATGTCAAACTAAGAGCTGGTCTGGACTGGCTTGGGGCAATGGAAGGTAAAATACTGGATGCGGATTTATCCGGTGTTCTGCCGCAGGGTAAAAAGTAACAGCTCTTATTCAAAGGTATCTACCTAAAATTCCTTGAATCTAGGCAGATGATACTTTGGTCGATATGATCAGAACACTTGATTAATCTGGTAGTGTTTGGCTCAACACACGGACAACATTTTCACCCATGATTTTACGGACTGATTCTGGGGAAAGTCCTTGATTTAAAAGTTTTTGTGTAATTAATGCCATGCCACTGGCATCAAAAGGGGTTTCAACACCACCGTCAAAATCGGACCCCAGCGCAACATGATCAACGCCAACAAGATTGGCGACATAGTTAATGCTTTTGACAATGGCTTGTTCATCCCGACCACAAACGGCCATATCCCAAAAGCCAATTCCAATAACACCACCAGTTCTGGCAATAGCCTTAATATGATCATCGCTGAGATTTCGTTGATTATCACAGACGCCGCGAACGCCGGTATGGGAGGAGACAACGGGGGTTGTGGCGAAGGCCAGAATGTCATCTATCATCGCCGGAGAAGCATGAGCAATATCAATGAGCATACCGCGTTCCTGCATTTCCTGAAATACTTCCCGGCCAAAGTCCGTCAGACCGCCGAGGCTGAGCCCGTGGGCGGAACCGCCAAGTTCTGTATCGAAAAAATGAGTTGCCGCCATCATGCGAAAGCCCGCATCAAACATGACCTTCACATTTGCAATATCGCCTTCCAGAACCTGTGCGCCTTCAATGCCCAGAAAACCGGCGGTCAGTTTCCGACCTTCAGCACGGGCCGAGGTGAAATTGGCAAGGTCGCTTTTTGTTTTGATAATGGTGAAGCCACCATAGGTTTTTTCGGCAAAGTCATGGAGTTTTCGGGATTGAAACAGCGCTCTTTCTCTTAGGCTGGACAGTGTTTTTAGTGGCCAATGCTGTGCCAGTGCTAGCAGGGTTATCTGGTCAGTATCAGCCGTATTCTTATGAATATTTATACCCTTTGGAACTTTGCTAACGATGGTAAATGCCTGAAGGGAAAGATTGCCTTCCTGCATACGGGGCAGATCGACAAGGCCATAGTCATTTTTTGTCAGGAAA
>JAGLJX010000411.1 GCA_023142175.1 Emcibacter sp. | reverse complement strand
GGCGGTTCGTCGTCTTCGTCGACAGGCGGTTCATCGTCTTCGTCAACAGGTGGTTCTTCGGATTCGTCGACTGGTGTTACATCAATAACAGCTTCAGCGGAGGCTTCTTCTGTCCCATCAGTAACGGTGAAGCTAATGGGGACATCGTCACCATTAAAATCGGGTGCGGGATTAAAGGTATATGTTCCATCACCATTGTCCGTGATGGTGCCGAATTCTTCAGCTACCGTCACGCTGACCACATTCAGTTCATCGCCATCAACATCAGATGAATTAACCAGCAGGTCATCAGCGCTAAAGGTCACAGAAGTATCTTCTTCTGTGGCACCAAGATCCACAGGCCCAACGATTGGACCATCATTACTGCCGGTAATAATTAAGCTCAGCGTCGCCGTATCCGTACCGCCCTGACCATCAGAAATAGTATATGTTATGATAGCTGTATCAGTTTCACCATCATCCAGATGATCAAAAGCACTACCCGGATTGAATGTAATATTGGTGCCATCATGCGATACCGCCCCAACGCCCCCATCTAAAGTAGCATCGGTAATGAAAAGAACATCATTATCCACATCAGTATCATTCGCCAGAACATCAATGGTAAAAGTTTCATTTTCGCCCGATGTTCCCGCATCATCATTGGCAACAGGTGCTGTATTAGCCACCGTTTCATCCTCGCCATCTGCTACGGGCTCATCCTCTAAATTTTCCTGAGGCGCGGCGAATGCCTGTGCCTGAATACCCTGCGCAGGCTCCTCACCCGGTTCAGCATCAGCGAAATCTGCTTGTGGTGGTGTAATGGTAGGCGGAACTGTTCCAAATTCAAGTCCTGAAGTGGCTGTGCCTGCTGTTGTAATCGGCGCACCAACATCAGCTACATCCTCTGCATTTCCCTTAAAATTCTCAGACAATAAAACTTCTGCACGTTGAATATTATCATGAACCGGAGACCCACTAACGATATCTCCCTCTATTGCAGGGCTCTCAGCTGTAAAACCCTGACCTTCTGGGTCCGCCAAACCCTCACCCTCAGCAAATCTGCTTCCAAGGTGAATATTTGCCCGAGTTTGAGTATCTTGCGAATCATCTCCTTTGGCGGATTCAAGAAGCGCGTCTTCCTCTTGCCTAGCATGCACTCGGTCTACACCCTGTACAATAGGGTCTAACTCAATATCAGAATCATTTACTTTTGATTTATCCTGATTGGCATCAGCCATTTTATTTTCTCCAGCCAAATATATAAACTAAACACATTTGCTACTTCACAAAACAACATTGTAAATGTAGCACACTCCCCTTTTTAACAGATAATAATAAACAAACTCTTTCCGCTTATGGTTAACGTAAATTAACCTTCTTTATAAAAAACTCATAAATTTCAATTAGTTATATCATAAAAACCACTTATAATTTTCATAAAATTTGAACTAACGTGGATAAAGTCATTTAAAAAATAACTAATATTTAATATAATCCCTATATCGAATACTTTTAAATACTAGATATGTTGTAATAAATTTAATATTGGATAATATATAAAAGTAATGTTCTAAATTTTATGAAATATTAAATAAATTAAATAAAAAAAATTTGAAGAAATATTATGGCTTCAACCAGTATAAATTTATCACAGATTTTTAATAACAAATGGCAAACCGGATTCACATCAATAATGAGCCCCCATATTTTAGTGGCCTCATTATTTCTGAATATCTTATCCTTGGCATTGCCTATGGTTTTATTGCAGGTATATGATCGAATTATTCCAAATGTTGCCCTGCAAACACTTACCCTTCTCATATTCGGTTTAATCATAGTTTTAATCATTGATGTACTTTTACGCACGGCACGTTCTTATTTATCGGGCTGGATCGGGGCAAAGTTTGAACATGAGACAGGATGTCATGCCCTTGAGACGCTGTTACAGGCAGATTTGCAGGAGCTTGAAAAAAACTCTTCCGGCGTTCATCTTGACCGCCTGTCATCCATTGATTCAATAAGAGATTTTTACACGAACCAAGCCGGGTTGGCGCTCGTTGACCTTCCCTTCGTTTTACTATTTCTGGGTCTGTTAGGTTATATCGGCGGGGCTCTGCTTATTGTACCGGTTATTCTGCTTATTATATTAAGCAGCCTTGCCTTCATTCTTGGCGTTCGGTTAAAAGAAGCTCTTATTAATGACACTGTCTGGGAAGATCGCAGGTATAGCTTTATCATCGAGGTTTTATCTGGAATACATTCCATAAAATCCATGGCGATGGAAAACCTCATGAGCCGCCGCTATGAAAAACTGATGGAGAATTGCTCGAAAGCCTCCCATGAATCCATTTTCCTTAGTGGTGTTTCTCAGGGAATAGGTAATATTTTCTCACAGATCACCATGGTTTCTGTAGCAAGTATCGGTAGTATTCTTGTTATAAATGGTGAACTTACCATAGGTGCTCTAGCCGCGAGTACCCTGCTTGCAGGTCGCACGGTTCAACCCTTGCTCAGAGCACTTGGAATTTGGACACGGTTTCAATATATCCAGATTGCCGATGAAAAATTACAATATATCAAAGATATGCCAGGGGAACGTCAAGAAGAAACCACCGACATTAAAAAGGTGACGAGCCTTGAAATGAAAGATTTCAGCTTTCGTTATGAAGAAGATGGCAAAGAAATGCTGAGCAATATAGATCTTAAATTAAACCATGGCGA
>JAGLJX010000410.1 GCA_023142175.1 Emcibacter sp. | reverse complement strand
TGGTACCTTCAGCGTGAATGGGGCAGCGGCCTGTTACCCGGCCCTACATTTGAATATATGGATTTCATAAGCCCTGCTTTGCTGAGTACGGCGTATCTAATTGCATTTCTTTAACCTCTTTATACAGCGTGGTAACGATTTATGACATTAGGCGCATATCCTTTAGGGACGACAGCATTAGGGGCTAAAAAAACTCCGGAACAGATACTCATTACCCAAAGTACATGGGCTGGTATTTCTTCCAATATTTTAGCACTCGTTAGGGTTTTTGATATCAAGAACACCTCTCATGGGCTGATGAGTTCAGTAGTGGATATATCTATCTTCACTCCAAAATCAAGACGGACCCTTAAAGCTGTACGTACAAGGCTGACATCATCATCCAAAACTGAAAACAGAATAACTCACCCAACTAACAATCGAACATTAAGGATTTAATCATGGGAAAGAAAGTAGCCGACAGCGTACTTGATGTGGCGCTGAATGAAATAAAAAACAAATGCGATCTCATGACAGCCTGCGCGGGTGAACCGTTAAATTTTGCAGCGGCAAATGTGGCAGGAGCTAATTTTCTGGCAGATGTTGCCATGTCAGAAACAGACTTCTTTGTTTCTAATGGTGATAGTAGTGGTCGCAAAGTTGCTGTTGCCAGTAAAACAGATATAACTGTGGATAACACTGGCACTGCCGATCATGTCGCCCTTCTGGATACGGTCAACAATGTCCTGCTTTACGTAACCACAGCCACGTCACTTGGTCTGACTTCAGGAAATATATTGACACTGGCCGCTTGGGATATTGAAATTGCGGACCCAAGCCTATGACCGAACAATTCCTGAAAGATCCAGCCGCAACCATTGATTATACCATTGACTGGTCAGCAAGTTATCTCTTGAGCGGTGAACTGATTACGGCCAGCAGTTGGACAATCCTGCCCCAGGGCGCAATTAATGATTTGTCCATTGACACTATTCTGCCAATTGTATCCGGTGTAGCTACAATTTTCATCACCAGCGGGATCGCTGGGAAAACATATCAGCTGACCAATCGTATTACCACGGATCAGGGTCGGACCGATGAGAGATCCATAACGATCAGAGTGGAAGAAAAATGAAGAAACAACTTATCTCAATGGCCACACAGCTTCCGGTATTATTATCCGAAGTTCGTGATTTCCTTAAAATTTCCCACACAGATGAGGATGCCCTGATCGCCTCTTATATTCGTGCTGCTACAGGCGCTTGTGAAAATTTCACAGGGCGAAAATTAATAAAACAACAATGGCAATTAACCCTCAATAGCTGGGACAACGAAATAATTCAAATCCCGTTATCTCCCATCCTTACCATAGATAAAGTTGAAGTATGGAACATGGGCACTTTTCAAGAAATAGCCGCGAGCAATTATCTTCTGGATAATATTTCATATCAGGCAAAAATATTGCCACAAACGGGATACCAGTGGCCGGTGCCAGAAATTGACGTCGCAGGGGTCAGAATTACGGTGAGCGTCGGGTTTGGCGAGGGTCAAAATGACATACCCCATGACATTCGTCTGGGTCTTCTTCATTGGGTTGCCGCAGTCTATGACAGCGGAGAACTCGCTGGAGATCAATCTATTGTTATGGCAGAAAAGCTGTGGCAGCCTTACCGACGATTGGCTCTGTGATGACCAGAGCAATGCATCAGAAAATCACCTGCCGCGCTCAGATCTTGACATCAACCTCCGCCGGGGAGCAACAGGAGAGCTGGCAGGATATAGCCGAAATATGGGCAGAGGTCATAGCCAAATCAGGTGACCTCACTCAAACCGCACGGCAAAATCATATTGCTGCTACTTATAAAATCCGGGTGCGGTATCAGGATAAGTTACGTGCCACCCGAAATATCCTGTGGCAGGGCCAGACATTGCGGGTTTTAAGCCTAATCAATCCAGATAATCAAAACCGTATTCTGGAATTCGATGTGGTGGAGGATCACCCATGATAAATGTGCCAAGCATAATTGGTAATTATGAAACTAAATTGGCACAGATGATAGAGGATATGGCCGAGCAGATAGTCATCAGTGCCAGAGCGCGGGTGTACCGCTCCCTGAAAAACCCCAAAGGCAACAGCCCTTTAGCGGAGTCCATTAGATCTGAAAAAGAACCAGAGGGGGGGATGCGGGTTTTCACTGATAAATCCTATGCCCGTTATGTGGAATTTGGCACGGTCAATCAACCCGCACGACCTTTCCTGACCCCTGCGGCAGAAGAGATCAAGGTCACTTTTTCTACTTTTCTGAAAGATATTTGACATGACAACACTAAGTTCACAAAGCCTGTGGCAGGCGATCTATGACAAGCTTGTCAATGACAGTACATTGATGGGGCAAATTTCAGGAATCTATGATCCGGCCCCGGAGAGTAAGGCCCTGCCCTATATTACCATTGGTGAAGGCAGCATACGGGACTGGTCGGCAAAGGATTTTACCGGTCAGGAGCATCTTATAGACATTCATGTCTGGTCCGGGAACCGGGGTGGCGGTCAGATACGCTCCCTCGGTGATCAGGTGGTGACTTTGCTCACCGTACAGAATCTAAGCTTAACCGGACATCAGCTTGTCGGGTTGGAATTTATTTTTTTCGAGAATTTTTTTGATGGTGGTGGTCAGGTGCGACACGGCATTGTGCGGTTCCGCGCCAGAACCATCCAGACTGTATAGATAAAGGAGATTAAGCATATGGCAGCAGAAAAAGGACGAGCCTTTTTATTGAAAATTGGCGATGGGGGAAGCCCTGAAACATTTGACATCGTGGGTGGTATGCGCTCCACTTCGCTCAGGATTAATAACGAAATGGTTGATGTGACCAACAAGACATCGGGAGGTTGGC
>JAGLJX010000041.1 GCA_023142175.1 Emcibacter sp. | reverse complement strand
TGCGCAAAGACGTAACCGCCAAATGCTACGGCGGCGACATCAGCCGCAAGAAAAAACTGCTTGAAAAGCAGAAAAAAGGCAAAAAGAAAATGCGCATGTACGGCAACGTGGAAATCCCACACTCAGCGTTTATCGCGGCGTTGAAGATGGGTGATGATAAGTAATCACCTTAACCGTCACTCCCGCGAAGGCGGGAGTCTAGTCTTCTTATTAAAAAACTGGATTCCTGCCTGCGCAGGAATGACGGATGGGGCTTAGGAATGACAACTAGAAATTGGGAATGATTATATTGATATGAAAATGACGGTATTTATAGAATATCGCTGTATAAGTCTTTCCAGTCTGGATTAACGCTTTCTATCAGTCTGATTTTCCAATCGCGTTTCCATTTTTTGAGCTGTTTTTCGCGGATAATGGCTTCCTCAATTCTTTCGTGTTTCTCGTAATAGATCAGATCATGTACTGAATGTTTTTTGGTGAACCCATCTGCCAAATCATTCTTATGTTCATATATCCGCCGTACCAAGTCGTTAGTCACACCGATATAAAGCGTTCCATTGCGCTTGCTTGCAAGTATGTAGGTGTATCCTTCAGTTCTCATACCAGCATTGTCACTCCTGCGAAGGCAGGAGTCTAGTCCTCTAATAAAAAACTGGATTCCTGCCTGCGCAGGAATGACAATTTAGGATCTTAGGAATGACGACTTAGGGGTTAGGAATAACGACTTAGGGGTTAGGAATAACGACTTAGATATAAAAAAGCCTCCCCCAGAATCCATAATGGTTTCCCGAAGAGGCTTTTAGAATCTATAAATTAAACCCTAGTTCTTGGCTTTATCGACCAGTTGGTTTTCTTTCAGCCACGGCATCATGGCGCGGAGGTTTTCGCCTACTTTTTCGATCGGATGGGCAGCACCCTTGGCGCGGGCGGCTTTTAGTTTTACTTGGCCCACTTTGTTATCCAGCATGAAATCGTTTACAAAACGGCCTTCCTGAATGTCGGCGAGGATGCGTTTCATTTCCAGCTTGGTTTCCGCTGTGATCACCCGTGAGCCAGACATATAGTCACCATATTCAGCTGTGTTGGAAATCGAATAACGCATATTGGCAATGCCGCCCTCATACATCAAATCGACGATCAGCTTCAGCTCATGGAGACATTCGAAATAAGCCATTTCAGGGGCATATCCGGCCTCGGTCAAAACCTCAAAACCACATTGCACCAATGCCGATGCACCGCCGCACAGAACAGCCTGTTCGCCGAACAGGTCGGTTTCACATTCTTCCTTGAAGGTGGTTTCAATCACACCCGCACGACCACCACCATTAGCAGAGGCGTAGCTCAGGCCAATGTCATGGGCGTTGCCGGACGCGTCCTGATGCACCGCAATCAAAGTTGGTACACCTGCGCCTTTGAGATATTCAGAGCGCACCGTATGGCCGGGGCCTTTGGGGGCGATCATGAACACGTCAAGGTCGGCGCGTGGCTCGATCAGTTTGAAATGAATGTTAAGGCCATGGGCAAAAACCAGTGACGCGCCCTGTTTCATGTTGGGGGCCAGATCATCTGCGTAAAGCTCTGCCTGTAGCTCATCCGGCACAAGCACCATAATCACATCACCCCAAGCGGCAGCTTCGGCGGCGGTCATAACCTTGAAGCCGGCGGCTTCGGCTTTGGCTCTACTGTTAGATCCTTCACGCAGGGCCACGGCGATGTCTTTAACACCGCTGTCTTTTAAGTTGGCAGCATGGGCGTGGCCCTGGCTACCATATCCGACGATCACGACTTTCTTGGTCTTGATCAGGTTTACATCCGCATCGCGATCATAATATACGCGCATTTCATAGTCTCCTTTAGATTTTCAATATTTAAATAATTCTTTGATTATAAAGCATCCGAGCCGCGGGTCAGGGCGGCAACACCCGTCCGTACGGCCTCAACCAATCCTGTATCCTCCATCAGGCGGATGAAGGCTTTGATCTTGTCGGTTTTTCCGGTCACTTCAAATATATAGCTGTCAAAACTGCTGTCCACGGTCTTGGCGCGGAAAGCTTCGGCAATACGAAGAGCTGCTACCTGCTTCTCCCCCTTACAATGCACCTTGATCAGAGCCAGCTCCCGTTCCACATGGGGGCCGCTTTCGGTCAGGTCGCCGACCCTATGCACCGGAACCAGACGGTCAAGCTGTGCCTTGATCTGCTCTATCACATGGGGCGTGCCGATGGTCACAACGGTGATGCGGGATTCAGCCCCCTCCAGATCAACCGG
>JAGLJX010000409.1 GCA_023142175.1 Emcibacter sp. | reverse complement strand
GGAAATAACAACGACACGCTTTGCCCATGCCCATATTGATCATGGCTTATTTCAGGATGTGAAAATTAATGACAGCGATTTCACTGGCAGCCACCTTGAAAAAACAAAATTCTGGCACGCGGAACTTAACGGTCTGAAAATACAGAATGTCGCCCTGAATCAGGCGAGCTTCATTGACAGCGGTCTGGAAAATATTGATTTCACGGGCGCGGACCTAAGCCAGACGTTTTTCTCACGCAGTGCGTTGACAGAAGTGAATTTTTATTTTGCTAATCTCTCACAGGCTGATCTGGGAAATACTGAGTTTCAGGATGTTGTCTTCACGGATGCGCTGCTTTACCTGAGCAACCTCAAGCTCATAAGCATCGGCGAAGAAAAACGGGATCATATTGCTGTATTCTGCCAAAATCTGACCCGCGCCCGCGACTGGCAATATAGTTACCGGAAACAGAATTTTCTCTGCGGTGCCAAAATCCTGCCCGGAAAATATAAATTACAATGACACTACTGCCAGTCCCCCACAAAAGACTGCCATAGGGCGATGGCGGCGATGGCGGCGGTGTCGGCGCGTAATATGCGCGGGCCAAGGGTCACGGGAACCACATTGGCGTTGCTACGGATTAAAGCCCGCTCTTCGGGCGTGAAGCCGCCTTCCGGCCCGATCAATATGGCCCATTTTTTTGGTCGCTCCTGCCATGCGTTCACCTCATCTATGGCGCGGCCCATAGGGAAAGTATTCTGATCCCCCTCGCCTTCTTCGTCACAGAACATGATCAGTCGGTCTTCAGGCCAAGTCTCTAACAGCTTTTCCAGTTTGATCATCGGCTCCACCGTGGGCACGGTAAAGCGTTCACATTGTTCAGCGGCTTCGATAGCGTGGGCGCGGATTTTATCTTCTTTCAGGCGGTCAAGGTTGGTACGCGCGGTCAGGACTGGTCGAAGGAGTGACACGCCAAGCTCCGTCGCCTTCTGCACCATATAGTCAAGGCGGGCCTTCTTGATGGGCGCGAACAGATACCACAGATCGGGTTCCGGTTTTTGGGGCATGATATTTTCCCGCACCATGACCATCGCCTTGCCCTTGCCCGTTTTGATAATTTCCGCAAGCCATTCCCCGTCCCGGCCATTAAACAGAAGGATATAAGCCCCACCCTTGAGCCGCATCACATTAACCAGATAGTGCCCCTGATTGCCCGCAAGCACTATTTCATGAGCCACTCCCAGATCATTTTCCACATAAAGGCGGGCTTTTATACTATTCGACATAACATCCTTCTTCATTATATTTTTGCCAATGATAGATTTTTATCCTAGACAAGACAAATGACAAAAACAGAAAACCGAATAAACCACGCCCCCAAGGATACGGAGCGCCAAGGCTGGGTCAATCGACTGTCGCCGGACTTTGCCTGGCCCTACCTGCAATTGATGCGGGCAGACCGGCCCATAGGCACATGGTTATTGCTCTGGCCCGGACTATGGTCCATCGGGCTGGCCAGTGATAACCCTGCCTTCACCTATATACTGCTGTTTGCTATCGGCGCTTTTGTCATGCGCGGCGCGGGATGTGTGGTCAATGATCTGGCGGACCGGAAATATGATGCCTTGGTGGAGCGTACCAGAGGCCGCCCCCTGCCTAGCGGGCGGGTGAGTGTTTT
>JAGLJX010000408.1 GCA_023142175.1 Emcibacter sp. | reverse complement strand
CTTCAACCAAAAGCAACCGCATTATTTATTCCCCTTCACACCTACAATACTGCCATTTGCGGCATTTATTTTCAGCTCCAGCAACTTGCCGTCTTTCCTCAGCACCTTGACCTTATAAATAAAGTTTCGGTTATTGCTTCTTGGTTCCTGTAGCCTGACATCAACGATTTTACCCGGAAAGCTTTGCCGAACCCGTTGGCGAATGACCCCCAAAGATACAATACGCCCTGATCTCAGGGCATCCCGCGCAGTATTCTGACGATAATGTTGTTTCTGCGTCTTTCTTTTCTGGACAGGCTGCTTAACGGTGGGCGGTTTTGTATATTTCTTCTTCGGGAAAGTTTTTCCCTGATAAGTTCTTTTTGGGTAATTATACTTTTTTATGGTTTTAGTTTCATTCTGCGGTTCCGCAACAGCATAGGTTCCCGTTCCCATAAGGAACAGGCCCAATAACACACAGATAAATAACTTATAATATTTGTTCATAACATAAACTTAACTCATCCCTGCTGAATAGAAGATGAATATTTTTCTTAATTGTTATTCAGCGACGCCAAGCCGTTCCTGAATAACGCTATTAGTTGTGGTATATCCTCCGGCCATTTTACGCTCAGGAAAAGCATATTTAAAGGCGGCCCGCGCCATGACGGCTCCCTCATAAAACCCAGTCAAAATTAATTTTATTTTTCCCGGATAAGTGCAAACATCACCAATGGCATAGATACCCTCTGATGTGGTACCAAAAGTTTCATGGTTCACTTCAACATGTTTCTTGTTCAAATTAAGCCCCCATTCCGCAATAGGGCCTAATTTTACCTTCAATCCCATGAAGGGCATCATATAATCACAGTCTACATTTACCACATCACCATTCAGGGTCGAAATCTCCACGGTGGAAAGTTGGCCATTTTCTCCTATTAGATCAGTAACATTACCATAAAGAACATCCAAATCATCACCCTGTGCCAGTTTAAGCACTTGTTGAGCCGTATCATATGCCCCCCTGAACTCCTCTCGGCGGTGAACCAGTGTGACTTTTTTAGCAATAGAAGACAGATTTATAGCCCAATCGAGAGCAGAATCCCCACCGCCCACAATGACAAGCTCCTTGTCACGGTATTTTTCCATCTTGTATACGGCATAATCAAATGACTTTTCTTCAAACTCTTCCCGCTTTTTAAAGGGCGGTTTCTTAGGAACAAAGCTGCCTGCACCCACCGCCACTACAACAATAGGGGCCTCTAAAGTAACCCCTCTGGTGGTGATCACCCGCCAGTTGCCATTTTCCTGTTTTTCGAGGGCTTCGGCCTGCTGGTTTAAATGAAAAGTTGGATCAAAAGGACTTATTTGTGCCATCAAATCATCAACCAGCTGCTTTCCGGTTACCGTTGGGCGGGAGGGAATATCATAAATGGGTTTCTCTGGGTAAAGCTCTATACATTGTCCACCGGGTCGATCCAGATTGTCAACAAGGTCGCATTTCAATCCAAGCAATCCCGCTTCAAAAACCGCAAATAGACCTACCGGACCTGCTCCAATAATGATCATATCTGTGGTAACTATCTCTTGCTCCATTCCCATATCCAACTTTTTTTATAATAAATATATACGCCCTAACTCAAATTAAAATTATCAGAAACTATGTAACCATTAGTGCCTATGAAGATGCAAGCCTTTTTCTTAATCTATTGCAATCTTAGACATTTTGTCATACCTAATGTCACATAAAGAGATAGATTGGAAAATAATGAATAAGACTTCTTTCAAAGACTTTATCGCAATGGTCGAGAACGTATGGGAACATGGCGTTTTTGGGGTTGATATTGGTAAAATCATTCTGGCTTTACTGGTTTTATTCTTCTTCCTGATTATTCGCCGTCTGTTCAGCAAATTTATCATCAATAGATTGAAGGCACTTACGCGTAAAACTAAAAATGATGTTGATGATATGGTGATAGAGGCTTTGGAAAACCCACTGCGCTTCATCCCGGTTGTTATAGGCGTTTTTCTGGCTACAGAAATTCTTGTCTTAAATGAGGGATTACAGCAGGGAGCCTATAGCCTGAACAGGTCGCTAATTACTTTTAATATTTTTTGGATTCTTTTTAAATTGGTTGGCCCATTAAGCCGCTCTTTCTCTGGCTTAAAAGGTATTTTTACCGATAGCATGATCGCATGGATAATAAAGGCCATACGGGCATTGGTTTTCTTTCTTGGAGCAGCAGCTATTCTGGAGATATGGGGCATCGAAGTTGCCCCTCTGATCGCAGGATTAGGCCTGTTCGGGGTTGCGGTTGCTCTTGGCGCACAGGATGTTTTCAAAAACCTGATAGCCGGATTATTCATCATCGGTGAAAAGAGATTTCAT
>JAGLJX010000407.1 GCA_023142175.1 Emcibacter sp. | reverse complement strand
TTTAAAAAAATGCTCTCCGAGTCGTTTTTTTGCATTTTCGAGTCGTTTTTTTGCATTTTTGGATGATTTTTCCTAAAAATTCTCTTTCATCCACGTCCCAATGCGTGAAAAAAAACCTATTCTTGATTTTTCCGCCAAAATAGTATGAACCTCATCGGGCGTACTCGCACCGTAATTCAGCAATCCGGCACAGGTCGAAAACACTGGCCCCACAGCAGCATCGGCCAATCCATCCACACTTACTGGCCGCCCGACCCTCACATAAAAGTCCCCGCGAAGCTCCGGTGATGTCTTGACCGAGAATATTTTTTTAGCCAGCT
Organism: Emcibacter sp.; assembly: GCA_023142175.1. The sequence goes on along the minus strand of JAGLJX010000407.1, from coordinate 2,607 downwards.
CTTCCAGCCCTGAAATCTGGCTTGCACCGCCGGTGAATACCACCCGACGACCGACAATATCCGCAAGGCCTACCTCAATGATCCGGTCCCGTACCAGCTCCAAAATTTCCTCAACCCGTGGGCTGACGATTGACGTCAACATGGACCGAGGTATGGTCATGAGGTGTTCCTGACCGTCTTCACCGATCTGGACAATATCAATCTGACCCCGAACAGGCACGTTGTCCGACAGACAATTACCATATTTTATTTTAAGCCCCTCTGCCCTGTCCTCTGATACGGACAGGCCCTGAGCAATATCACGGGTGACATGATTGCCACCAACCGAAATAATATCGCCAAATACAAGTTCATTATCCCGAAAGGCCGATATGCTGGTCAGGCCACCGCCCATATCAACGCATATGGAACCAAGCTCCCGTTCGTCTGGAACCAGCGCCGCCAGACCAGAGGCGTAGGAGGTCAGCACCACACCCTTCAAATTAAGGTGACAATGGTTAAGGCAATTCTGGATATTTTTCAAAGGGCTTATCGCCACACTGGATACGTGAATTTCCACACCGAGCTTCTCGCCGAACATACCCAGCGGATTTTTAGCACCCGCAACCCCATCTATGCTGAAACTGATCGGGCGAGAATGAATGATAAAACGATCTTCTTCCTGAAGGTTCTGCCATCCTGCCTCCAGAACACGGTCGATATCACGCTGATTAATTTCATGGCCCGCCACATCAACTTCCACCGCGAAAATCCGTGACTTAGGATGGCCCGCTGAAATATTCACATAAACATCATGGATGGGGCTGCCGCCCGCCATACGTTCTGCCGTATCGACAGCGGCCCGAATGGAGGTTTCGGTTTCTTCCATATCCACTACCGTGCCGGATTTCAGGCCTTTAGATATCTGATGACCAATGCCGATCACTCTGGGCCGGGTTTCCCCATCGCCTACTCTGGCGATAAAACAACAAATTTTGCTAGTCCCTATATCCAATGCGGTTATAATCTGCTCGCGCATAAACTAAATACTTTCTTCTTTTTTACCGGACTTATTGAGCAGTCTGCGCCGTTTGGCTTCTTGTGGTGTCAGTCGTACAATCGTCTTTCCATGCTGGCGAAAATCTATGATCAGAACATCCTTAGCCAGAATTTTCTGCTTGCTGTGATAGTCATATAACCGGCCCCAGGCGAGGTCGGCCCCTTTTTCTGGTAGTTTTATGATGATGCCATTGGTCAAATTCAGATCCCACCGCCGATCGCCAATCCAAACCGATGATTTCACCTGAACAAAGAGATCAGGGTATTTATCTCTCATAGCTAAAATACCAGCTATATTTTCATTGGCTCCAACCCCTACCACTTGCGGAATTTTGGCATATTTAGCCAAATCCTTATCGGTGATAACATACCCCGCCCTGTCCACTAGATAAAACCTGCCACTATTCTGCCAAAGTGCTGCGGCCTGATGTTCTGTGATGGTAACCTCCAGAGCATCAGGAATAATTCTGGTGATGGTAGCCGCCTTAACCCAGGGTAGTGCTTCTACCCGAATGAGCATATTTTCTAAATCAAGAGAAACAATTGACTGACCATCATATAGCGCGAGCGCCGCACGTATTTGTTTGAGTTCTGTATTCTCCTGCCCGGTGATTCTCACATCTCTTACCGTAAAACCTGCATCGACAAATTCCCGGTTCACCGTATCCTGAGCTTCTACCGTCCACTCCTGAAATAATCCGCTTTTCCAAATATAGGCCGAGGCAATCACGCCGACACAAACCACCACAAGCGATACGCTACGCAAAATGAGCCTAAAGCGGCGGCGCCGTTTTAGGCTAAGCGCCTGCTTCGCCCCACGCTTGGCAGTCGTTTTTTTCTTTGCAGTTGATTTTTTTAACGGCCACATGATGCATCCTCCACCATCCAGCAAACAAGCTGAACAAACGTCATACCGCAATGGCGCGCCTGTTCGGGCACCAATGACAGCGGGGTCATGCCGGGTTGGGTATTCACTTCCAGAATATAAGGAATTCCATCACCATCCGGCCCATCATCCAGACGGAAATCTGACCGACTTACACCTTTACAGCCAAGGGCGTTATGGGCCACCTCTGCCAGCCTCATGATCTTATCTGTCATTCCCAATCCCAGATCAGCCGGGATAATATGGTCGGCCTTGCCGTCCTGATATTTGGCTTCATAGTTATAAAAGCCCGCATGAGGTTTTAATTCGGTCACAGCCAGTGCCTTGCCATCCATCACAGATACGGTCAACTCGCGCCCCGGCAGATAGCTTTCGACCATCAATAGATTAGTGTCCTGCCAAGGGCCTGGCTGGGCCGGGTCGAAATTATCTTCGGGCTTGACGATGATAACCCCAACACTGGAACCTTCATTACAGGGTTTGACCACAAAGGGGCGCGGCAGGGGATCACGCTCAAATAATTCCTGTTTACTCACGATGCGGTCCGCAGCAATGTGAATACCCGCAGAATGAAAAATTTTCTTGGCCAATATCTTGTTCATGGCAAGGGCTGATGCCGCAACGCCTGAATGTGTATAGGGAATATTCAGAATTTCCAACACCCCCTGAAGGCAACCGTCCTC
>JAGLJX010000406.1 GCA_023142175.1 Emcibacter sp. | reverse complement strand
TTGCCGGGGCCAAAGACAACGGCGGGACGAATAACAACAAGCCTGCGCTCAGCATCCGCCTCGACCCATTTTGTAAATACATCCTCTGCCTGAGCCTTACTCTTCCCATAATGATTGAAGGGATTAATAGGATGATTTTCATCCGCCGTTTCGGAAGTAAAGCCGTATACCGCTACAGTGGATGTGAAAATAATATTATTAATACCGCATTGATTAGCGGCCTTAATAATATTTTCAGCACCCGTTACGTTAACGTCATAATATAAACTTATAGGAGAAACATTATCATGATGTTCTGCCGCTAAGTTATAGATAAGTTCACATTCTTCAAAAACCGGAATTAAAGATTCATAAGAACGAACATCACATATTGTGACTAATTCTGGAAAACTTCTTGATTGGTTTTTATCTCCGATCACAACTTTATGACCATCACTGATTAATTGTTTTATTAATTCAGTGCCAATAAAACCACTCCCGCCAATAACAGCAATTTTCATAAAACCAGCTCTTCTTTATTTATGGTAAATAACTAATATGAACTACCCTTAATTATATGTCTCGTCAATTTGTATTATTCAAACTCTTATCGTTCAGTGCCTCTGAATTAATTGAAGAATCTGCAAAAATAGATTTCAATCCATAAAACTCATTACGGCTTACGCAAAATGTAAACAAATTCAGGAATAAGAAGGTCTTTGAACCACTTAAACACGGAGGGCATGGCAAAGTTTAAGAAACGTGTAAAGGGAGTCTTGGCTATATAGACGGATTGCTCAAATATTAAATTTTTTCTTGCACATAATTCGCTCATATTTATAGGTGTAATCCAGCATGTATGCTCAAGATTGCAAGCTATATTACCTTTTCTTGCCCAGTAAAGTAACTTAGAAATTGCCACTGGATTAGGAGTTGAAAGGATTACATGGCCACCACTTTCAAGATGTTTGTCTACAAACTCTAAGAGTTGACCAACATCTGTTAAATGTTCAATGAGATCACCAGCATGAATAACAGAAAATTTTGGGTTACCTTTAAAAGAAAAATTAATATCTGTAGCATTGCCAGCATATAAATGTTCCCAAGAGTTGTTTTCCCTGATGAAATCCACATACTTTTCATTTAAATCTAAAGCATAAACATTTTCAAATTTATTTCTGAGTTTGCGGTGGAACCAATCTGGTCTGTGAATATATTCTAAAGTATGTTCAACAAACCCAATGTCGAGAACATTTTTATTTGCATGTTCGTCAATGAGCGACAGAATTATTTCATCGCGCCCATTTTTAGGACATGAGAAAACTTTAACAACATCAGAATTATATTTCTTTAACCAAGCTATATGTGCAGTTTTATCATTAGGGTCTTCAGAAATAGCCCTCCAGTCAATTGTCATTATTTCATTCCTTCATTATCAAATTTAAATAATACTTTAGAAAACTATATTTGAAATTCTCCTAATTTACTAGACATCTTTGGGGGCTATTTTTTTATTTTTTATTCTTGTTGGTTTGACATTCATTGACTCCTTGATTTTTTGATCTAACCTAGAGTATTTTAAATGATATTCAGAGCCAATAAATATGCTTTCAGAGGGCAATTGCCTAAAATTAATTTTGAAACTGTGGCTATATATTTGTATAAAATATTTTTGATTCAGGGGAACGGGTGGCTAGCATGGCAAGACAAAAAGGTATTATTTTAGCGGGGGGGTCTGGCTCACGGTTGCATCCTTTAACCATCCCCGTTAGCAAACAATTGATGCCGATTTACGACAAGCCGATGATTTATTATCCGCTGTGTACGTTAATGCTGGCGGGTATCAGTGATATTTTGATTATTACAACCCCGGAAGATCAAGCATCTTTCCAAAAACTCCTCGGGGACGGGTCGCAATGGGGGATTTCCCTGACCTATGCTATTCAACCAGACCCCGGTGGCTTGGCGCAGGCATTTTTGATCGGTGAAGAATTCATTGATGGCGACCCTGTCGCGCTCATATTAGGAGATAATATCTTTTTTGGTCATGCTCTGGAAGATACATTGGTTAATGCGCTTAACCGTAAAGAAGGGGCAACTGTTTACGGTTACCATGTTGATGATCCTGAAAGATATGGCGTTGTTTCATTCGATGCGCAGGGCAGGGCAGTAAACCTTGTTGAAAAGCCGGAAAATCCGGAATCCAATTATGCTGTGACCGGAATGTATTTTTATGACGATAATGTGGTGGAATATGCCAAAAGCATCAAGCCATCTGCCCGTGGCGAGCTGGAGATTACCGACGTTAACAAAATCTATCTGGAAAAAGGTACATTGAATGTTGAGGTGCTTCAGCGGGGTTCGGCATGGCTGGACACGGGAACGCATGATTCATTGCTGGAGGCGGCTCAATTTGTTCAGATTATCGAAAAACGTCAGGGACTAAAAATCTGTTGTCCCGAGGAAGTTGCTTTTCGTAAAGGATACATTGGTCGTGATGAACTCTATGAATTGGGCAAATCATTGGAGAAAAGCGGCTATGGCAAATATCTTCTTAAAATTTTGCAATGAAGTAAGATACATCTAATGAAGTTTACCAAAACAGCAATTCCCGATCTGATTACCATTGAACCAAAAGTGTTTGGTGATGATCGTGGCTTCTTCATGGAAACCTGGCGTGCTGATGATTTTAGTGAAAATGGCATTGACGGAAATTTTGTTCAGGATAATCATAGTAAATCGAAACAGGGAATCCTGCGGGGGCTGCACTATCAAATTAAACAGCCACAGGGAAAGTTGGTTCGTGTTGTGAGTGGGGAAATATATGACGTTGCCGTTGATATGCGAAAGTCGTCCCCAACCTATGGCCAATGGGCGGCGGTAATATTATCCGCCAATAATAATAAGATGTTATGGGTTCCGGCGGGATTTGCACATGGATTTTATGTCATGAGTGACGAAGCGGAATTCGTCTATAAATGTACAGATTATTATGCTCCGGAATATGAAAGAAGCCTGCTGTGGAATGACCCCGATTTGGCCATTGAATGGCCCCTTGTGGATGGCAAACCACCTCTGTTATCGGAAAAAGATAAGGCTGGCGTATTATTTTCTGCCGCAGAGGCTTTCCCATGAAGGTCTTGATAACAGGCGCAGGGGGGCAGCTTGGACAGGATTTAAGCGATACGGTTCCAGAGGCGATTGATATGAGGGGCTGTGCCCGCGTTGACCTGGATATCACAGACCCCAAAGCCATTGCAGATATTGTCAATGAATATCAACCGGACGTGATCATAAATGCTGCGGCCTATACGGCTGTGGATAAAGCAGAAGGTGAGCAAGAACTTGCTTTTGCCATCAACAGGGACGCAGTGGAGAACCTGGCTCTGGCGGCAAAGGCAGTAGGGGCAAGATTAATTCATATCTCCACGGATTTTATTTTCAATGGCCAGTCATCTGAACCCTATAAAATTGATGCACCGACTGATCCTCTGGGCGTTTACGGTGCGAGCAAGTTAGCGGGCGAAATGATATTGCGGCAGACATTACCCAATGATCATACCATCATTCGTACATCATGGGTTTATTCGATATATGGAAATAATTTCGTAAAAACCATGCTTAGGCTGATGCAGGGCGGAAAAGATCTTTCCGTTGTTTCTGATCAGATCGGAAGCCCGACATGGGCAAAAGGACTGGCACGCGCTATATGGACTATCGTGGGTAGAGAAGACATCCGGGGCACTTTTCACTGGAGTGATGATGGTGTTGCCAGTTGGTATGATTTTGCCGTGGCAATATATGAGGAAGGCCGGAAATTGGGGATGATAGGGCAACAGTCTGCCGTAAATCCCATTCCGTCATCTGAATATCCCACTCCGGCGAAAAGGCCGAACTACAGTCTTCTTGATAAGACATCAAGCTGGGCTACCATGGGAATGAAGGCCCCGCATTGGCGGGAAAATTTAATATTAATGTTGACTGAATTAGATGAGAGAAAAGATGACTAATTTTTTGGTGACGGGTGCTGCAGGATTTATAGGGGCAAATTTTGTCCAGTATATGAGGGAAAAAAGGCCCGATGACCGGATCATCGTTCTGGATATCCTTACCTATGCCGGCAATATTAACAGTTTAAGTTCGGTGAGGGGGGACGATGGCTTTTCTTTCATTAAGGGCGATATCTGCGATACGGATCTTGTTGAGAATATTCTGCGGGATAACCAGATAAATACGATTGTTCATTTTGCTGCAGAATCCCATGTGGACCGGTCAATAGAGGGGCCGGATGTCTTTATTCAGACAAATATTAATGGCACACATAGCCTTTTAAAAGCAGCCAAGAAAGTATGGCTGGATGAAAATGCCAGTACCAGTGCGGGTCACCGCTTCCATCATGTGTCTACAGATGAAGTATATGGTACACTTACTCTTGATGATCCGGCCTTTTCCGAGGTAACGCCCTATGCGCCAAATTCGCCCTATTCGGCAAGCAAGGCTGCATCCGATCATTTGGTACGGGCCTATCATCATACCTATGGCCTGAATGTGACGACAAGCAACTGCTCTAATAATTATGGTCCTTATCA
>JAGLJX010000405.1 GCA_023142175.1 Emcibacter sp. | reverse complement strand
AGATGGCGATTGCGAGGATTATGCCATCGCAAAATATCTGTCGCTGAAAGAGCTGGGGTTTGATGTGGATTTAATGCGTATTGTTGTGGTTCAGGATACTAACCTTGATGTTCCCCATGCCATTCTTATGGTAACGTTGAACGGCAGTCGCCTGATACTTGATAATCAGATTTCCTATGTGGTTGAGGAAAATACTGTCTTACATTATCAGCCGTTTTATTCCATTAATGAAAATGCCTGGTGGCTGCACAGAATGTGAATGGGCGACAATAAAAACTAGATTTTAACTATATTTACGGTAAAATGCTGATATTCCTGAGGTTTGGGGCGTTACGGTTCGCGAATTTGAACTTTTATATTGAGTAAAAGAGTTAAAGAGTTAAATACCCTATGAAAAATACGGCTTATATGGAAAGTTCTACCCCGCCTTGTCAAATTGATGAGCTGGTGTCTACCTTGCGCCCTATCCAGCGGCACCCTCTGGGCTTTACCGGCCTGCATTTACATTTTTCCCTCTTGGAGCGCGAACATAAACAACCCTATCATCGTCGCGCCGTCGCCACCGCCTTCAATAAACTTATTCATAACAAGAACGGCCAGCTTTTCTGGGCGAAAAACTTTGACCTCGTTTTTATCTGTAAAGACTGCAGTCCTTCCGAGCTTGATACAGCCTTTTTCGCTGCCCGCCGGGCGGTGGAGGATAGCCCGTTGGTCAAAGAATATATTGCCGCGGGCCGGGACGATGATCTCTGTGACTGGTATGATCTGAAAAATGATATGGACGGGTTTCTGAAAATGATCGATGGCCTGAAAAATCTAGCGGAAGAAGATACCTCTACTGCACCTAGTCTAAAGTCAATGATCTCCAATTTAAACAATAAGTTAGATAGTGGTGAAGGCGACTCGACAATAGCCAAAACTAAAAATACCCGGCCGCTTTATGACCCTATAGAAATAAAAAATACTGTTGCCCCTATGGGCCCCATACAATTGGATCAGCTGGAACGAAATCTGATTAATATGGATATATATCAGATGATGGCAAATCAAACAGCCTATGTGATTGTCGGTAATTCAAAACCCCAGCCAATTTTTGTAGAGCATTATATTTCTGTTGCGCAAATAAAAGAAAAACTACTGCCCACATATAACATGCTTGCGGACAAATGGTTGTTCCAGAGACTGACCCGGACTTTTGATAAAAAAATATTACAGGCGCTGCCCGATAGAGACATGATTAAAGATCAGGTCATCAGCATCAATATTAATGTGGAAACAATTTTTACCCCTGAATTTGATAATTTTCTATCCAAATTCAAGCTGAAGAATACTCAGCCCCTAATTCTGGAAATGGGCCTGTTTGATGTAATTTCAGACATCCAGAAATATTATGATGCGCGGGATAAATTAACGGAGTTAGGGTGCCGAATCAGCCTAGATGCCGTGGATGCACAATCTCTTGCTGTGATGGATCGGGAGCTTCTGGCCGTAGATTTCCTCAAAATAAACTGGAAACCACATTATAAAAATTTGCTAAAAGGGCCGTTAAAAAAGAACCTTCTGTCTGCAATAAAGGCCCAAGGCAATATGCGGATCATCCTGTGTCATTGCGATACGGAAGACGCCCTTAAGTTTGGCAAAAAAGCCGGTATTCATATGTATCAGGGCTTCCTGATTGACAAAAAATTTGGCGGGTGACGCCGGTTAAGTGACGGCAAAAATTTCAGTAAGTTGCGCCAGCTTCTTTCAATGTTTTTATGATACGACGGTAGCGGTTATCAATAGCATGCTGCAAAGGTGTCCTGCCGGAATAATCTTCCAGGGTATGGTCTGCCCCTAGGTCAAGTAGTAACTGCACAACCCGATTCTTTCGCCCCAGAACGGCGGTGATCAACGGGGTCGATCCGTTTTTGTCCGCAATATCCAAATCCGCTTTATACTTTATCAATAACGCAACAATGGTTCGATCACCCTGTCCCGCCGCTATGGCCAACGGTGTTTTTCCATCATCGCCGTAATAGTCCGGTTTTGCACCATTTTTGAGTAAATATTGAACCAGAGGTGATTCCTTCAGCTTGGTCGCAATGATTAAAGCTGTTGTTTTATCATCATAATCACGGGCATTAACATTGGTGCCCTTTTCAACCGCCATTTTTATCTCCCGGTAATTGAGATCCTTGACAGATTTTATGAATTTATATGACCCTGAAAAACTCTGTGCCTGCGCTCCTGTCTGACCCAATATTAGGCCAAACGTCGCCATGACCATGATTGTAACTACGTATTTCATCAGTCGCATTTAAAACTCCAGTTTTTAAGTCGCATTCACCTGAAATGCATATTATATATAGGAGACATTTGCCTCAACAACAAAGATATTATTTTTTAATTACAGGAAAAAACCATGTCCGTATCTAAAACCATTCTGATACTTTTCGCGATGTTGGCAAGTTTCCTCGCCGCCTATATCACGCTTTACACACCCGATATGAGCAAAGACAAAACAACCACTGCCGGGCAAAATACCAAAGCTTTGATCGGCGGCCCTTTCTCTTTAATCAATCATCATGGCAAAAGCGTGTCCTACGCCGATTTTAAGGGTAAATATATGCTGATTTATTTCGGCTATACCTATTGTCCGGACGTCTGCCCTATGGAATTGCAAATCATGTCTGATGCCCTTGATCTTAGCCCTGCGGAAATACTGAGTGAAATTAACCCGATTTTTATTACCGTTGACCCCGAACGGGATACGGTAGAAATTATGGCCCAATATGTTCCGGCCTTTCACCCCGCTATGATAGGCCTGACCGGTAGCCCGGAGCAGGTCAGTGGGGTTACAAAGGCCTACCGGGTCTATGCCGCGAAAGAAAATAGTGAAGACCCCGATGCCTATCTGGTCAGCCATAGCTCCTACATCTATCTCATGGACCGGGAAGGCGACTATGTCACCCACTTCAAAAGCCGGACCGACCCGAAAGTGATGGCACAGCGGTTACAGGAAATTATCCGCTAATGC
>JAGLJX010000404.1 GCA_023142175.1 Emcibacter sp. | reverse complement strand
AGACCAGACGACCATTGATTGTGCCTGAGCCTATAATAACGCCGTCACCAGAAACTTTCTGTTCTTCCATACCGAAATCAACACAGCGATGTTCCATGAACATGTCGTATTCTTCAAAACTATCCGGATCAAGCAGGATATCAACGCGTTCGCGAGCGGTTAACTTGCCTTTTTTATGCTGAGCATCAATACGACGCTGCCCACCGCCAAGCCTTGCTTCACCCCGTTTTTCGTCAAGCTTATTAAGGATTTCCTGCATATTGCCCTCTAAATATTGAAAATAATCTTACTCATCAGTAACATTTTTCAATTTAGAAAGTCAAGTAATGGTAACAACCACTTTTCCAGAAGATGTGCGATTACGCAATGCGCGGATGGCGTCGACTGTTTTCTCTAATGGAAAAGTTCCGCTGATGTGCGGCCTAATCTTGTCTTCTTCATACCAGTCAAATAGCTGTTTGTTGGATTTTTGTATTATTTCCGGCTTGAATTCCCTGTAAGCGCCCCAGTAAAAGCCGATCAGTTCAATATTCTTGACCAGAAGGTGATTAGCGGGAACCTGCGGGATATCACCACTGGCAAAACCGATGACTATCATGCGGCCTTCGGGTGCCATAGCGCGGAAAGTCTGACGAAAGACTTCGCCACCAACCGGATCATAAACCACATTTGCCCCTTTTCCGCCGGTATATTCCTTGATCTTGTCCCTGACATTCTCAGTTTTATAGTTGATAGTGAATTCCGCACCTTTGATCCGGGCAATGGCGAGCTTTTCATCAGACCCCGCCGTGGCAATCACCCGTGCGCCCATCATTTTACCAATTTCAACTGCGGTCAGCCCGACACCGCCCCCGGCCCCATTAACCACAAGCCATTCACCCTTTTGCAACTTTGCCCTATAGTCAAGCGCCACATGACTGGTGCCATAAGCCACCACAAAGGCGGATGCATCCACATATGACATCTGTTGCGGCAACACGCAAAGGGCTTCGGTAGGAACCGCTACCTTTTCAGCGAAACCGCCCCAATTGGTAAGAGCCTGTACCTTATCACCCACATTCCAGCCGGAGACCTTTGCCCCGACTTCGGATATAATGCCCGCTACTTCAACGCCGGGACTGAAAGGTATTGGTGGCTTAACTTGATAGGTTCCTTCGACCATCAGACTATCGGCAAAATTCACAGAACAGGTCTCAATATCGATCACGACCCCATAGTCCCCTGCCACTGGGTCTTCCACTGTTTCCAGCTTCAAATTTTCCAGTGGTCCACATTCCCTGACGATCATAGCTTTCATGGTATTTTCCTTATTTTTATTTACACATAGACATTACAATCATTCGCAGTATACTGCGCCGAATTTTTAGCCCGTTTTTTGCACTGCATCATTGATAGATTTTTGGCAAGGGTTAATCAACTATTTTAGGTAAATCAAATGTCATTACGTAATATCGCTATCATCGCCCACGTCGATCATGGGAAAACCACATTGGTGGATACACTTTTCCAACAGGCCGGAACTTTTCGGGAAAATCAACGTGTTGAAGAACGCGCTATGGATAGCGGTGATCTTGAAAAAGAACGCGGCATTACTATTCTCGCCAAATGTACATCCATTGAATGGCGGGATCACCGTATTAATATCGTCGATACACCGGGCCATGCGG
>JAGLJX010000403.1 GCA_023142175.1 Emcibacter sp. | reverse complement strand
AAATGTTATTAAAACTGGTTCCAGCAAATACCAATATTAGATTCATTGACTTCCGGAAAATTGCCTATGTGCTGTCGGCGGTGATGATCGTGGCATCCTTTGGGCTTTATTTTAGCAAAGGGCTGAATTTTGGCATTGATTTCGAAGGCGGGATCATGATCGAGATCGGCACCGAAGGGCCTGCAAATATCACCAGAATCCGTTCGGTCATGAAGGGCCTGAATATGGGCGATGTGAAGGTGCAGGAATTTGGCGCGGTTAATGATGTCCTGATCCGGCTTGAGCATCAGGAAGGCCTTACCGTGGATCAGGTGGTTGAGAAGGTGCGCGAAGTGTTGCCCGGTGCGATAGATGGTGAGATTAGCTACCGCCGTACTGAAACCGTGGGTTCTACGGTTTCCGGTGAATTGATATCGGATGGTATTTGGGCGGTTATTTACGCCATGAGTGCTGTTCTGATTTATATCTGGTTCCGGTTTGAGTGGCAGTTTGGCATGGGGGCTGTGATTGCCCTTATCCATGATGTGATATTGACAATCGGTATGTTCTCACTCACGGGGATGGAGTTTAACCTCTCAACCATTGCCGCTATTCTGACCATTGTGGGTTACTCCCTTAATGATACGGTGGTGGTTTATGACCGCATCAGGGAGAATTTGCGTAAATTCCGCAAGAAATCAATGCCTGACCTGCTTAATCTCAGCATCAATGATACTTTGTCACGGACGGTGATGACCTCTGTCACCACGTTGATCGCCCTGGCCTCTCTGTTCTTCCTCGGTGGGGAAGGGATACACGGTTTTGCGGCGGCGATGATATGGGGTATCTTTGTTGGAACATATTCTTCGATCTTCATCGCGGCCCCAGTGTTGTTATGGGTCGAGCTACGGCGCGAGGATGATACTTCGCCCACACCCGGCATGGAAATAATACCGCCCAAGAAAAAAAGAGCCTGATCCTTTGGAATTCAAGGAAGTAACCTCGCAGGAAGAAACCGCAATCTCCTCCTACGGGGACGGCGGCTTTCGCATTGGTGAGCAACGCAGCAAAGGTTCTATTCTGATCACGCCCAAGGGCTATTACCCTTGGGATGTGGTGGATGTGGCCTCAATCACCCTTGAGAGCCTGAAGATCATTACAGACCAGGCTCAGGATATTGATATTCTTCTGATTGGTACGGGGGATAATATGGCGTTCCTGAACAAGCAGCTTAGAGCATCACTGGAAGCGGCAACCATATCTGTTGATATTATGGCTACGGGCGCTGCTGCCCGAACCTATAACATCCTGCTCGCAGAGGGCCGAAAAGTCTCCGCTGCCCTGATTGCAGTAGCATAAAAAAAGGCCGGACATTCGCCCGGCCTTAATCAATTTTCTAAAAATTAAAAGCCTGTAGCATTCTGAGCTGAGATCATGGAAAACAGCATTGGAATGGACAGCAATGTATTGGTGCGGGAGAAGAGCATGGCTCTGCGTCCGGCGGCGGGCTTGGCATCTGCATCCGCTTCAACAATACCAAGGGCTATTTTCTGCGCTGGCCAGATGATGAACCATACATTGAATGCCATGATAAGACCCATCCACATACCAAAGCCGATATTAGGCTGTTGCAGGGTCAGGGCTTGATGAAGATAGTCATTCATATAGGCAAGAATCAGGCCGAATAATACGGTTCCTGCGGCACCCCAACGGAACCAAAACAGGGCTTCCGGTGCTATAACCTTGGAAATGGCGGGTTTCTGCTCATCGGGAATTTTTGGCATGCTGGGAATTTGTACAAAGTTAAAATACCACAATATGCCAATCCACATGACGCCACAAAGAACGTGCAGGTAACGCACTAAAAATACGATAAAATCTTCCATTTTATGTCTCCACCCCTATTTAATTATATCGGATATGAGCTTTTCAGCATCCGACTTGTTTGATTCTTCCAGATAATTTGTCGCGAAAACCATAATTATGGTCAGGACAATGCCGGCAATGATAGTCTTCGGCAATGATACGAGAATTTTGCTCATTGTTTTTTCCTGTTATTGATATAAACACCCTTGTTCAAGAAATTGCTTTCAGATTTGCTATAACCACTCTATGAAACAACTTCGTCCCTTTGGACGTGACCAAGATTAACAGTTTCTTCATCACGCGTCAAAATAATGCTACTCATTATCAAAAAGAAAAATATATATAAAGAGGTTACGGCATTTTCTGGAATGATGCTAAAAGAGAAAAATGACGGATACCCTTGAAAATACACATCATTGCCGCGATTTGGTCAATAGCTTTGACCATGACCGTTATCTTACCATTCTCTATGCACCAGAAGAAAAACGGAATGCATTATACGCACTTTATGCATTTAATTATGAAATTTCCAGAATCAGGGAAGGGGTTTCCGAACCCATGTTGGGTGAA
>JAGLJX010000402.1 GCA_023142175.1 Emcibacter sp. | reverse complement strand
CACAGGCTATCGAAGTAGAGCCAGGCGGCATTGAGGCCCCTAGTTGGAACTGGTGGACTCCGGTGGGCAAGGAGCTGGTGACCCAATGGCGCACTACCCCGGTTGCCTATGACTGGACACGCGACGGACTGACTGATCTGGTGATGCTGGATCAGGAAGGGTATTTATCTCTATTCCGTCGCGTTAAAGAGAATGGAAATCTCAAATTGTTACCTGCGGAACGAATATTTGTCGATGAAGAAGGCAGGCCGTTAAAGCTTTCCAGGGGTGATAACGGGGCCAGTGGGCGGCGTAAGTTGCATCTGGTTGACTGGGACGGTGACGGGCGTATTGATCTTCTGGCTGATGATAAGAAGACCAACGTGCTTTTTTTCCGAAATATTTCACAGAATGACAAACAAGTGATTTTCAAGAACATGGGGCAGATGGATACAAGACTACTTGCACGTCACACCACAAGCCCGACAACGGTGGACTGGGACGGGGATGGCATACCGGAATTACTGATCGGTGCAGAGGATGGTCGGCTCTATCATATGACTAATGCAGACAGAATAATTAAAGGGGAAAATCGTGCGAAGTAAGCTTTTTGTTCCAGGCTCTCGCACAGAGCTATTCACAAAAGCATTGAATAGCAACGCTGATGCAATTTCACTTGATCTGGAAGATTCTGTTGTTGAAGACCGTAAAGCAGAGGCCCGCAATAATATCGCAGCGTTTCTGAGGTCACCTGATGTCGATGCCAGTGATAAAATCATTATCGTACGGGTTAATGAGTTGGGCTCGGCCCATTTCGAGGCTGATATTCTGGCAATCATGCAATCCACACTGGATATGGTAAATTTGCCCAAGGTCGAATCCGCCGATGATATTTGTGCGGCTGTTGATGTTATAGAACAAGCCGAAAAAGCCAACGGGATTAGCAAAGAAGTTAGCATACTTGCTAATATTGAATCTCCGAAGGGGGTTATAGCTGCAGCAGAGATTGCGGGGGCGCATCCGCGTGTAACCGGGTTGCAACTGGGGCTGAATGACTTGGTTGAAAGTCTGTCTATGGATCGGAATGATATAAAAAATGTCCATGCGGTCATGTTCGCCATGCGAATGGCAGCGGGTAGCGCGGGCATTTTTGCCTATGATGGGGCTTTTGCAGATATTAAGGATAAAGACGGCTTCCGCGCAGAGGCCGAAATGGCGTATGGGCTGGGGTTTCTGGGCAAGAGCTGTATTCATCCCAGTCAAATAGCGCCTGTCCATGAAATTTTTGCCTATAGTGAAGCCGAAATTACGTTTTCCTTACGCGTGATTGAGGAAGCCAAAGGTGCTGCTGCGAAGGGTGTAGGCGTGTTTACAGTAGATGGAAAGATGATTGATCTTCCCATGATACGGCGTGCAGAGGCTATAGTTTCCGCCACGCGTGGCCAGAAAATATGATGTTATTGTCTCTGATTGAAAGTGAAACCTTATGATAAAAAAGTGTAATTTTGAGCTGTGTCTTCCTTTTCGTCCTGATCCCCGATTAATGATGGGTTGGTGTCTGGGTATGATCGCGTTTCTTTTGATGGCAATAAGCACTGTAGCGCATGCGGAAAGTCTTGTGTCAATTAAAACACAGCAGATCGCACCATTATCAAGCGATGAAGTGATTTCCCATTTTTTGTCGGTAGATGGTCAAGTGGTGGCGCTTGGGGAAAGTCATGCCTGGGTTTTCAATGAAGCAGAAGATCGCTGGCAAATTAAAGGCTGGAGTACTCAAGGCAAAGTATTTGGCGTGATTGGGGAAGGGAAACAGGCTTTTTTATTGCTTGGATCAGAACAGAGCGGATCGGTTACTGATGTCGCGCAATTTTTACCACTGACAGATACGGCTAATGAGATTGA
>JAGLJX010000401.1 GCA_023142175.1 Emcibacter sp. | reverse complement strand
CCCTGTGCCTCTGCCGCCGCCACATAGAGCGCCAGCAACCAAGGGGACGGTGCATTGATAGTCATGGAGGTATTCATCTGTTCCAGCGGGATGTCCTTGAACAGGGTCTGCATATCGCCCAGATGACAGATCGGCACACCAACCTTGCCCACCTCACCGCGCGCAAGCACATGATCGCTGTCATATCCGGTTTGGGTCGGCAGGTCAAAAGCGACCGAAAGTCCGGTCTGTCCTTTTGTCAGATTTGTCCGGTAAAGTTCATTTGAAGCCGCCGCTGACGAGTGACCGGAATAGGTCCGGAATAGCCACGGTCGATCTTTTTCTGGCCTTTTCGAGACTGACATAAATAATAACTCCCGTAACAAATGACTTTAAACTGCTGATTTCAATTAAATAAATTATACCCTTAAAATAAAATATAATTACCCTCTAGACCTTTTTTAAGAAATAATATAATTATTATTGCAGTGCAACATAAATTTTATAATACTGCAAGTTATTTTAGTTTTGGAAGTATGAGGAACAAAATGTCAAAATCAGATGAAAATGAACAGACTGATCTTAACTCACTCGAAGGCAAATTCGAAATAAAAGATTTGTATGACGTTGGTGAAATCCCCCCCATTGGCCATGTGCCTGCTAAAATGCACGCCTGGGTCATTCGCCGCGACCGCCACGGCCCACCAGAGGAGGCCATGCAGAAGGAAGTTATTGATGTGCCGGAAATTGAATCAGATGAAGTGCTGATTCTGGTCATGGCCGCAGGGGTCAATTACAACGGCATCTGGGCTGGACTTGGCATTCCTATATCCATGTTTGATGTTCATAAAGCTGACTATCATGTGGCAGGTTCTGATGCTTCCGGCATCGTTTATAAAGTCGGACGGCGCGTAAAACGATTTAAAGTGGGTGATGAAGTTGTTGTTCATTGTAATCAGGATGATGGCGATGATGAGGAATGCAACGGCGGCGATCCCATGAACAGCCCTTCCCAGAAAATCTGGGGATACGAAACACCTGATGGGTCATTTTCCCAATTCACAAAAGTTCAGGCCCGACAGCTAATGCCACGCCCCAAACATCTTACTTGGGAAGAAAGTGCCTGCTATACCCTTACACTGGCTACCGCATACCGCATGTTATTCGGCCATCGGCCTCATATCCTGCGTCCGGGCCATAATGTTCTTGTCTGGGGCGCGTCAGGCGGCCTTGGTTCCATGGCGGTGCAATTGATTGCAGCGGCTGGAGCCCATGCCATTGGCGTGATTTCCAATGAAGACAAGCGGGAGTTTGTCATGTCATTGGGGGCCAGAGGTGTCATCAACCGCAAGGATTATGATTGCTGGGGGCAATTGCCACCTGTGGAAGATGCGGAAGTTTACGGAGCTTATAACAAAAAAGTCCGTAAATTCGGCAAGGCCATATGGGATATTACTGGCAAAGGCAATGATGTTGACTTTGTTTTTGAGCATCCCGGCGAATCCACTTTTCCGGTATCCTGTTTTGTGGTCAAGCGTGGCGGCATGGTGGTATTCTGTGCGGGAACCACGGGATATAATCTGACCTTTGATGCGCGTTTTGTATGGATGCGGCAAAAACGTATTCAGGGCAGCCATTTTGCCAATCTGAAACAGGCATCACAGGCCAATCAGTTGGTTGTTGAACGGCGCATTGACCCGTGCATGTCGGAAGTATTTTCATGGGATGATATCCCCCGCTCCCATACCAAAATGTGGAAAAACAAACATAAACCGGGCAACATGGCGGTTCTGGTGAG
>JAGLJX010000400.1 GCA_023142175.1 Emcibacter sp. | reverse complement strand
TGAGTAACCACCAGAATTTGTGCTTCCCCTGCGAGCCGTTTAAGTCTTTCGCCAACAGCATCGGCAACCGCACCGCCAACCCCCCGGTCTATTTCATCAAATACCAATGTGGGAACAGTTGTTTTACGGGCCAGCACTACTTTAAGGGCTAGTATAAAGCGCGATAGCTCTCCGCCCGATGCCACCCTGATCAAATCACCAAAAGGCGCACCCGGATTGGTAGAAATCTGAAATTCAATGCGCTCACCACCTTCTGCACACCATTTTTCCGCATCAAGCGGCACCAGATTGGTCTTAAAGCTGGCTTTTTCCATTTTTAACGGCGGCAACTCACCATTTACCAGCCCATCAAGCTCATATGCCGCCGCGTTACGGGCTAAAGTTAATTTTCCTATGGCCCCGTGGAATGCCACCCGTGCTGCGCTGGCTTCCTTCTTTAGACGCCGGACTTCCTCATCGCCAAACTCTAGCGCACTCAGCTTTTGTCCAAAATCCGCTATAATATCCGGCAAATCATCCACCAGACATTTATGTTTACGGGCTGCAGCCCTTAACGCGAATAGCCGTTCCTCGGCATTCTCCAGATCATGGGGATTAAACTCCATATTTCGCAGCGTTTCCTCCAATGTGGCGATTGCAGCAGAGGTTTCATCTGCGGCACGGTCAAGATTAGCCACCACCGGATCAAGTATGCCCCCGTCCTGCCCTGCCATCCGGCTGAGCCGCCGTGTGATGGAGCGCAGGGCCGCATCAACCCCGTTCTTGGTCAGCAGGCTGGATAATATATCATTCAGCCCCTCGGACATCTGCTCACCCTGCATCATGCGGCTGCGGTCATCGGCAAGCTGGTCTTCTTCCCCCGCCTGTGGTGATAGTTGCGTTAATTCCTGTAGGTTATGACGGATATAGTCTTCATCCTGCTTGGCCTGCGCCAATTTATCTTCCTCGTCCTGAAGCTGATTCTGAAGTTGTATCAAGGTTCCGTGACAGCTTCTCACCTGATCCGTCAGGCCGCTATACTGACCATAATCATCCAGTATTTTCCGGTGACCCGCGGAATTCAGCAGGCCCCTCTCATCATGCTGTCCATGAATTTCAACCAGCATATCGCCTGTTTTCCGGAGCAGGCCGATGCTTACGGGCTGATCATTAATATAGGCGCGGCTGCGGCCATCTGCGGCGAGAGTCCGGCGCAAAATAATCTGGCCCGCCTCATGATCAATGCCCTGCTCACCCAAAAAAGGCCATATATTATGTTGTGTTGGTAGATGAAAATCAGCCGTGACACTGGCCTGATCGGCACCGCGTCGCACAAGGTCGCGCCCGCTTCGCCCGCCCAGAGCCAACCCAAGGCTATCCATTAATATGGATTTTCCAGCCCCGGTCTCCCCGCTCAATACGCAGAGCCCGCCTTCAAAATCAATGTGAAGCCGGTCGATAAGAATAATATTATTTATGGTCAGACTATTGAGCATCCGGGACCAAAAAAACCCCCGTTAATTAAGGTTTTTGAACATTATATTTTTGCATCAGATCGTAACTGAATTGATACCATTCCGTCTTGGGATAGTTAGCCCCCAGAACCGCTGCCGTTTTATAGGCCTCCGGCATGATACCAAGCTCCAGATAAACTTCCGTAAGACGATGCAAAGCTTCAGGAACATGGCTAGTGGTTTGATATTTAGTAATCACATTTTTAAAACGGCCAATGGCAGCAAAATATTCGTCTTTTTGCTGATAAAACCGACCAATTTTCATTTCCTTACCCGCCAGATGATCCCGTGTCAGGTCAATTTTCAGCTTGGCATCGGCGGCATATTTTGAGAAAGGATAACGGCGAACCACCTCGCTGAGCGCAGCCAGCGCAAGTTCGGTTTCTTTTTGATCGCGGCGCACATCTGCAATCTGCAGATAATGACAAATCCCGATCAGATAATAGGCATAAGCCGCATCTTTATTACCCGGATGAAGCGAAACAAAGCGTTCCGCCGCCAGAATAGCTTCATCAAGCTTACGGGCCTTAAAATAAGAATAGGCTGACATCAACTGGGATCGTCTGGCCCAGGATGAATAGGGATGCTGGCGTTCGACCTCATCGAAAGCAACCGCAGAAAATTTATACTGGCCCCGGTTAAGATAACGCAGGGCATTATCATAAAGCTCCGTGACACTTCTTTCCTGGTATTTCAATCTGTCTGAACCCGAGCACGCACTAAGCAACCCCAGAACGACCACAGAAATTAACAGTGGTTTTATTATTCCTGTTGCCTTTATTATACTCTGTCTCAAAATCATACCTGTCCCATATATACTTTATTCTTTAAGCCAATTAGCCCGAATCTGATGAACTATACCACGCCAACTAATTTATATAATATAGTCTTTATCAGATAGATAACAAATAAGGAATTAATAAGACGAAAAATCATCTTTACTAATATTTCTTGACTCGCCCCATACAATCACCACATATGTTATATTATTACAAAATATCCGGTGATGGTATGCTTGAACTAATGCGCAAAACCCTTTTATGTCTATTTATGGGTAGCCTTTTGGCTATGACCAGTCATCATGCTCAGGCAAAAAACCTAAAGGTTATCGCCACTATAAAACCTCTGTATTCCCTGATTGCCAGTGTGATGGGAGACAGGGGCGAGCTTAATTTAATGGTCAAAGGCGGGCTAGATCCCCATATTTACCGGCTCAAACCCTCAAATATCAGGCAAATTCATGATTCGGA
>JAGLJX010000040.1 GCA_023142175.1 Emcibacter sp. | reverse complement strand
CATCGGTCTGGATATATTTATCATAAGGACCGGAATTGATATCACGGTTACGGGCCGAAATAATACCTGCTGTGATTGTACCACCAAGGGAATAGGGGTTACCAATAGCCAATACCCAATCGCCAATGCGGGACTTGGAATCATCGCCAAATTTAACATAAGGCAGTGGCTTGTCGGTCTCTACCTTAAGCACGGCAAGATCCAGCTTGCTGTCTTTACCGATAACCACGGCTTTAAATTCACGGCCATCATGCATCTTGATCATCACTTCATCCGCCTTATCAATCACATGGTTATTTGTGATAATAATGCCGGAAGGGTCGATAACAAAACCCGAACCCAGAGATTGCCGCTGACGGGTAAGTGGCCGCTCGTCACCATTTTTCTTACTGTCTTTTTCACGACCATAGCGTTTGAAGAATTCTTCCATACCGGGGATTTGCGGCATGGAGCGCCGCTCAACCTTAATGGTTTGGGTTGTGTTGACATTGACCACGGCGGGCAATAGTTTTTCAGCCAGATCCGCAAAACTGTCCGGCGCCCCTTTGGCAAGGGCGGCAACGGGCGAAATGACCACGTAAGATACGACAATCATCGCACCCATACAAATTTTCTTGAATTTACTCATATTTATTCCTGATATTTTCCAATTATCTAAATTATTATTTTTCTTCCCTGAAAATATTTTTATGCATTCATCATTACCATACTTTGTGACGGAAATGAGAAGCTGAAGTCCCTTTGGTCGTATTTTTTCATGTCTTCATCGCAAAATAGCAAAAAAGAGGATACAGCCCCATGGGTCATATCCTCTCCCTTAATAGCTTTATATTTATTTCTTCTTCTTGTTTTTACCGGTCATATCACCGAAATATTTGAAGAAATCACTGTTAGGTGACAATATCATCGTGGTGTTCTTCTCACGGAAGGCCACATTATAGGCCAGCATGGAACGATAAAATGCGTAAAATTCCGCGTCCTGATTATAGGCATCGGCAAATATCTTTGCCGCTGTCGCATCTCCAATCCCGCGTAATTTCTGTGCCTCACGTTCGGCTTCGGCGAGCAGCACGGTACGATCACGGTCCGCCTTAGACTTAATGCGGATCGCCTGTTCTTCACCACGGGCGCGAATTTCACGTGCCACCTGTTCACGCTCGGCAATCATGCTGTCAAAGATCGGCTTGCTGTTTTCAGAAGGCAGGTCGGTGCGTTTGATGCGCACATCCACCACCTTGATACCAAGAGCTTCGGCTTCTTCCTTGACGGAATCGGCTATAGCCTTACGTAATGTACGCCGCTCACCGGACAGGGCATCTTTAAATTCCCGTCCGCCAAATACCTTACGCAGATTGGAGTTGATGATGATTGAAAGCCGTGATTCTGCACCGGAAACATTGCGTACCGCCTGATAAACTTTCAGGGGGTCTTCAACCTTGAATTCGGTGAAAGCATCCACAATAATCCGTTTTTGATCCTGCGTGATGACGATCAGTTCCGGCGTATCAAGCAACAAAATCCGTTTGTCGAAATAAACCACATCCTGAACGAAAGGGGTTTTGAAATGCAAACCGGCTTCAGTCACGGTTTTCTTCCATGACCCAAGCTCCAGAACCAGAGCCTGCTCAGTTTCCCTGACCGTAAAAACAGACGCGCCCAGCAAAACAACACTGGCACCCAGGACGATCAAGGCAATTAGTACTTTTAAATTATTCATTGTCTTTATCCTATCCTAATTCTGTTTCTTAATGGCGGGCAACGGCAGGTAAGGCAACACGCCGCTATTTTCATTTTCAAGAATAACCTTGTCCGTATTGCCAAGAATTCTTTCCATTGTTTCCAGATACAACCGTCTGCGGGTCACATCCTTGGCCAGTTTATATTGCTCATAAACGGACAGGAAGCGTGCGCTTTCACCCTCGGCCTTGGTAATGGCGCGGGCTTTATAGGCTTCGGCTTCCTGATTCATTCTTTCCGCCTGACCACGGGCTGTGGGAACGATTTTATTCTGATACTTTTTGGCTTCATTGATGGTTTTATCCCGATCAGCTTCGGCCTTCTGTACATCATTAAATGCTTCGGAAACTTGTGCAGGCGGAGATACCGTATCCATCTTGATCTGAGTGATCTCGATACCGGCTTCATAGCTGTCGAGCACGGTCTGCATAATGCCACGTACTTCGATCTCAATCGCAAGACGTTCCGATGTCATGATCTGCTGAATGGCGGTTCTTGCCACCACTTCACGCATGGCACTTTCTGATACGGCCTTGATGCTCTGCTCTCTCTGTTCCAGATTAAACAGAAATCTTGCAGGGTCTTTGATCCGCCACAGAATGGAATATTGCACATCGACGATATTCTCGTCTCCGGTCAGCATCTGGCGTTCTTTTTTACCGCCACCAAAGCCCACGTCGATCTTGTTGACCGCAGTAACTTTCGGGATGATCACCTGATCAATGGGCGGGAAATGGAAATGAAGGCCGGTGCCTTTGGTTTCGATCCATTTGCCAAAACGCAGAACCACACCCGCTTCATCGGGCTGAACTTTGTAGAAAGCCGAATAGAGATAACCGACAGTGAACATCAGGATGATCATCATGAACATACCCTTACCGCCACCCTTGCCGCCACGCCCGCCACCAAAGGCAGAGCGGAATTTATCCTGACCCTTGCGAATCAATTCATCAATATCAGGTGGCTCCTGACCACCGCCGCCGGGTCCACTGCCCCAGGGTCCACGATCTTTGCCACCATCATTATTATTTTGCCAAGGCATATAAGTGCTCCTTACATAAGAAAAATATCAACTAACGAGAGAAAAATCACATTCCCCCTGTAAAAAAAATTCATAAACCTTATATTCCAACTAAGGACTATGAACAACAGAATTATAGATAGGTACTTTAATGCTCCAGATCAAGCCAGAACAGCTACTGAATATCTTAAAATCCATTTCTCATCCCGGTAAGGGCGAGGATATTGTCTCTCTGGGCATGGTACAGGGCCTTGTGGTCAAGGACGGCGAAGTGGGTTTTGCCCTCAATATCAATCCGAAAGAGGCCGAAATGATGGAGCAGGTCAGAAAAACCTGTGATGCAAAACTGATGGAATTTCCCGGCATTGCCAAGGTTGTCTCTGTACTGACCGCAGAACGGCAACCGGAAAAAGATATCCCGCAAATGCAGTCGCCCACAAAGGGCGCTGGTCCGCTTAAACATACCGCTAAAATTCCCGGTGTGAAGCATGTGATTGCGGTCGCCAGTGGCAAGGGCGGTGTGGGCAAATCCACAACTGCCGTCAATCTGGCTCTGGCCCTGCAATCGATCGGCCTGAAAGCCGGAATTTTTGATGTGGATATATACGGCCCCTCCATCCCCATGATGCTCGGCGTGACTGAACAGCCCGCTCAGGATGCAGACAAAAAAATCATCCCCATCATCGCTCATGGCCTTGTGAGCATGTCGCTGGGTTATCTGATGCGGCAGGATACCGCCACCATCTGGCGCGGCCCTATGGTCATGAGTGCGGTGAAACAGATGATTGCCGATACCAAATGGGATGTGAACGGCGAACTTGATGTGCTTGTCCTTGACCTGCCGCCGGGGACAGGGGATGTGCAACTAACCCTCGCGCAGAATGTGGATATAGACGGGGCTGTGGTGGTCTCCACCCCGCAGGACATCGCCCTGACCGATACCCGCAAGGGACTTAATATGTTCGAGAAGACCGATGTGAATGTTTTTGGCATTATTGAGAATATGAGCTACTTCCTATGCCCGTCCTGCGGCGACAGATCGGATATTTTCGGTCACGGTGGCGCAAGAGAGGTTGCGGAGAAACTGGGAACTGATTTCCTCGGCGAAATTCCGCTTCATATGGACATCAGAACCACATCCGACAATGGCACGCCCATCGTGGTTCACGCTCCTGACAGCGCACATACCGCCATCTATGTGGATATCGCCCGCAAGGTCGCGGCGAAATTATAACAGGATAAATTCCACCTATTCCCCGCCCAGCTGCCGCCAGAGATAGACATATTCAAGGGCGCGCATGGTGGCTTCCTGATCGTAATTGGCGTTGCCCTTGTGTCCGCCCTCAATATTCTCATAATAATAGAACTCATGGCCGAAACCTTCCATCTTGGCGGCCATTTTGCGGGCGTGTCCGGGGTGAACGCGGTCATCCTTGGTGGAGGTGAAGAAATAGACTTTCGGATAATCCTTATCCTTGTGCAAATTCTGGAACGGGGAATATTTACTTATATAGTCCCAGTCATCCGTATCCGGATTGCCATATTCCGCCATCCAGCTCGCTCCGGCGAGCAGCTTGTTATAGCGTTTCATGTCAAGCAAAGGTACACCGCAGATAATGGCATTGAATAAATCAGGCCGCTGGGTAAAGCTAACCCCCATGAGAAGCCCGCCGTTACTGCGCCCGTCCGCCCCGTAATGCTCCGGCGAACTCAGGCCGCTGTTTTGCACCGCTTCGGCAACCGCGAAGAAATCCTCGTAGGCCCGCTGACGATTTTCATGGAGGGCTGATTGATGCCAGCGCGGGCCATATTCACCGCCGCCACGGATATTGGCAATAACATAGGCCCCGCCCTTTTCCATCCACAGCTTGCCGCGCAGGGCACGGTAATGGGGCAAAATAGAAATTTCAAACCCGCCGTAGCCATATTGCAGAACCGGGGTGTTCTTATCCAGTTTGGTGCCTTTTTTAGTGACGATAAAATAGGGGACTTTGGTGCCGTCCTTGCTGGTCGCAAGATGTTTTTCCAGAATCAGGTCGGAACTGTCAAAGCGGGCCGGCAGGGATTGCAGTTTAATTTCTTCCCCCGCCTCGAAATTAACAAAATACAGGCTGTTAGGGGTCAGCAGGCCATCCCGCGCCATAAGCATATCATTGCTGTCACCACTGGACGAACGGATGGAGAAAACATCTTCACCACCAAAATCAATAGCACGGCTCGACCAGACTTTACCGTCAAAGGACATTTCCCGAATACGGCTGGAGACATGTTCCAGGCCAACGGTATAAACCTTATCTTTGGTCACCACGGTCTTTTCGATGGTGCCGGTCATGCCCGGATCATAGACCGCATTGATCTGATCAATTTTTCCGGCGTCCTTAAAATCATCTAGGCTGAAGCTGATCAGACTACCGGATTTATGACCACGCCAGTCTTCCTTTAACGCCACCAGTATCTGGCCCTTATACATACCATCAATGCTTGATTTTTTCGGCAGGGGTAATAACTGCAAACTGTCGTCATCCATCACCAGATAATAGGTGAAATGATAAAAATCATGCCCGCGCATGACAAAAACTGCTTTGCCTTCAGGCCGGATGAAATCAAAGGAAAAAACAAAAGTTTCAGACTTATCCATTTCCAGAACTGTCTGTGCATCCTGCAAGTCCTTACCGCGGCGCAACCGCTTCATAATTCGGGAATAACCGGATGTATTCATGGCTCCCTCGCCCCAGTTTGTGGCAATCAGAAGAGTGTCTTCGTCTTCCCATCCAATGCTGGTTTTGGACAGGGGAACCTGAAAACCACCCGCTACAAAGGACTTATTCGCCACATCAAATTCGCGGTAGGTGGTGGCATCGGTGCCGCCCGGCGACAGGCTGACCAGACAACGCCGGTAATCAGGGGCCAGACAATCAGCCCCCTTATAAACCCAGTTTTTATCCTCAGCCTTTGCCAGCGCATCAATATCCAGCAACACATCCCATTTGGGGTTGCCGCCTTTATAGCTGTCCACCGAGGCCCGACGCCAGATGCCGCGCACATACGTCTCATCCCGCCAGAAATTATAGATATAACCGCCCCGGATACTGCCATATGTAATGCGGTCAGAGGCGGTGAGGATTTTATAAGCCTGTTGTTTAAAACCTTCGAACAGGGGATCTGCGGTCAGCACGTCCATGGTTTTTTTATTCTGCGCCCGAACCCATTTTAAGGCCTTGTCCCCTTCGACTTCCTCAAGCCATAACAGTGACTTGTCAATGTCCTTGGCAAAGGCTTGTGAAACTGAAAAAATAGAAATTATGGCAATAATACCAACGGTAATTCCTGACAAAAAAACTGAACGCATATGATCCTCCTAGATATTTTATAAAAAACCCTATATCCTGAAGATTAAATTACCAAGGAAATACTATATGTTTTTTTGGCAACAAAATAATATGCGTTTTTATGCGTACAAGGCTTATATTGTCCCGTAAATATAGCCGAAATAAGGAGTATATTTACATGAACTGGCTACTGATTCTGATTATTGTTGGTATATTTGTCACCGCCGGAATTATGCTTATGGGTGTTGCATCCATGAGCCGGGGTGGTGACTTTAATAAAGACCACGGCAATAAATTAATGCAGGGGAGAATTATTTCACAATTTGTGACCCTGATCCTAGTCGTGCTGTATCTGTTCCTATATACGTGAGCATATGGTTAAACTAACTAAAATATATACCCGTGGTGGGGACAAGGGCCAGACATCACTTTCCGATGGCAGCCGCCAGCCGAAATACGCGCCCCGCATCGAAGCTTATGGCACCATTGATGAGGCCAATGCGGCATATGGCCTCGCCCGTCTTCATACAGAAGGCATTTATGATGATATGCTGTTCCGGATTCAGAATGACCTGTTTGATGCCGGGGCCGATGTCTCCACACCCCCCAAATCGGTAAAAGCAGAATATGAGCTTCGCATCATAGAGACACAAGTCACCCGCCTTGAGCAGGAAATTGACCAGATGAATTCTTGCCTCGCCCCGCTTAATTCCTTCATTCTACCGGGGGGTAGTGCGGCAGCGGCAGCCCTGCATCTGTGCCGGACTATTGTACGGCGGGCCGAGCGCCTGACGGTACAAGTCTCTGAGACAGAGGATGTTAACCCGTTGGTTATTCAATATCTCAACCGCCTGTCCGATCATGCTTTTGTCATGGGCCGCGCCCTTAACAACAACGGCGCAGACGATGTTCTGTGGATTCCGGGTGCCAACCGATAAGCAAAAAAAAGCCGCCTTCTACTTTGGGGGTAAAAGGCGGCTCGGCAGTTGGAGATATTATCGCTTTATGAATTTGCGTCCTTTTCCTCAAGAGCTTTGAGGATTTTTTCCGGCGTGATCGGCGCTTCGAGTATTTGAACACCAATGGCGTTGAATATCGCATTAGCCGTAGCCCCCACGGGCGGAACAATTCCGGCTTCACCAACCCCCTTGGCACCGAACGGGCCGGTGGGATCTGGATTCTCCACCAAAATATTGGTCATTTTCGGCATATCAGACGGCCCGAACATTTTATAATCGGTGAAACTGTTATTCTGACAGATGCCTTTTTCATCATAATAAGTTTCCTCCGTCAGGGCCATACCCAGACCCTGCTGAGCACCACCGTCAAGCTGGCCCTCCACAACACCCGGATGAATGGCCTTGCCCACATCATGGGCATTAACCAGTTCGATGACTTTGACCTCTCCGGTTTCCGTATCCACTTCCACTTCGGCAATGGTCGCGCCAAAGGGCGGTGCGTTATGGGGTGGGAAGAAGCTGGCGTAGCCCTTTATCTGTCCGGGTTGTCCAATGAGTTCACCATTTTCGGGGTTCATGAAATTATTAACCCCCTGATCGGCGATAGTCTGAACAGAAATAGACTTGTTTGATGCCCCTTTCACATGGATGATCTTGTCTTCCATATAAAGATTGCTTACGTCTTCTTCCAGTTCCAGAGCAGCACGGTCGAAAAGCTGCCTTTTCACATCTTCGCAGGCCTGCTTCACAGCGCCGCCACCCACATAGAGCGTACGGCTGGCATGGGCGCCGATATCAAATCCCGCAGCATCCGTATCGCCCGTGGCAATATGGACATCATCATAAGAAAAGCCCAGCGTTTCCGCCGCCACCTGCCGGAGCGTGGTGTGTGAACCCTGCCCCATATCTGAACAGGCGAGATTGATGGTCGCGGTCGCGTCCTGATGAAGTAGAACATCACAGACCGTATGCTCCAACAGCATTGGCATCGCCCCGCTGGTATGGTTCATAACCGCAACCCCAATCCCCCGGCGCTTCACGCCAGTCTGGTTTTTGTATTTCTCACGTTTTTCTGTCCATCCGATGGCCTCAGCCGCTCTATCAAGACACTCATCAAGCGCACAACTGTTATAGGGAACACCAATACACCAGCCATCATCGCCGACTGTCTTATGCCATTTCTTGCGCCATTCAATGGGGTCAACGCCAAGTTCCGCACAGCCCCGGTCAACCATCTGTTCCATGACAAAATTTGTCTGAGGGTTACCGTAACCGCGAAACGCGCCGCAGATGCTCTGGTTTGTATAATAAGATTCGCCCCGATACCGCAGGCTGTCGAATTTATACATACCACCAAGCCATGCCCCCGTGGTAAAGGCCGTGCCCGACGCATCCACATAATATGCCCCTTTGTAATTCTCAAACTTGGCATCACAGGCAACGGGCGTGCCGTCTTTCTTGAAGCCCATCTTCATCCAGTATTTTCCCGGATGGCGTGATGGTGACGTGACCCAGTCTTCTTCCCGCGTGGAAAGCAGCTTAACCGGACGACCCGGCACCGCCATGGCAAGCGCACAGGTTTCAGGCTCCAGCACCATACCAAGCCGCGCGCCAA
>JAGLJX010000004.1 GCA_023142175.1 Emcibacter sp. | reverse complement strand
TCATTGCCGTAAGTGAGGTTCTGGAAAGCGCGGCCACGGTCAATATGGATATGGTGAAGGATGACTTCATCACACCGGAACATGAGGGCTATGACAGCGGCGCGTTGCATTACCGATGGCCCGACCCCATGCCTTTGGTAGAAGGCCGCCTGATAGATCATAAGCTAAAAGCCGTTCATGCTTTCGTCCGCGCTAACCCCATTGATAAGCTGATATGGGATTGCAGTCCGCATTTCAAACAAAAATTACCTTTAGGAATAATCACCTGCGGCAAGGGTTATCTTGACCTGATGCAGGCTTTTTCCAATGCGGGTATTGATCAGGATATGGCTGAGAAAGCAGGGATCTCCATTCATAAAATCGGCCTGACATGGCCTATTGAGCCGGAAGGTATCACCGCTTTTGCCAGACAGTTTGAAAAGATCATAGTCGTGGAAGAAAAACGCAGTTTCGTGGAAAGCCAAATACGCGATATTTTCTATAATTTCCCCTCCGAACAGCGGCCAGTCATCATGGGTAAGAATGATGCAGATGGCGCAAAGATGATTGATCCTGTGGGCGAAATATCACCGGAAGATGTGCTGAAAGCCCTGACACCTCATCTAAAACAAATTGGCCTGACCACGAATATTGACGCCCTGAATAAACAGGCAGACAATAAAATCTCTCAGATACTTGATATTCATGCCAAAGATTTCCGGATACCATATTACTGTTCTGGATGCCCACACAGCACCTCAACCAAGGTTCCCGAAGACAGCCGCGCTATGTCTGGTATCGGCTGTCATTTCATGGCAAACAGCATGGATCGCAGCACCGTATACCTGACCCAGATGGGCGGCGAAGGGGTTAACTGGATCGGTCAAAGCGCCTTCACTCATGAAAAGCATATTTTCCAGAATTTAGGTGACGGAACCTATTATCATTCCGGCCTGCTTGCCATCCGCCAGTCGGTGGCGGCAAAAACCAATATTACCTATAAACTCCTCTATAATGATGCCATTGCCATGACCGGCGGCCAGCCATTAGAAGGTACGTTGACCGTGGATCAGATCAGCCATCAACTTCATAACGAAGGGGTGAAACCGATCTATGTGG
Organism: Emcibacter sp.; assembly: GCA_023142175.1. The sequence goes on along the minus strand of JAGLJX010000004.1, from coordinate 6,512 downwards.
TCACGGACGAACCGGAGAAATACAAACATTATGCCAACTTTGCATCGGGGGTTACTATTCACCATCGGGATGAACTGGATGATATTCAACGCAGGCTTCGGGAAATCAAAGGCGTTTCGGCCCTGATATATGATCAGACCTGTGCGGCGGAAAAACGTCGCCGCCGTAAGAAAAAAGAATTTCCTGATCCGCCAAAGCGGGCCTTTATCAATGATCTGGTATGTGAGGGCTGCGGCGATTGCTCGGATGCCTCCAACTGTGTATCCATCGTACCAAAAGAAACCGAATTGGGCCGCAAACGCGCCATAGATCAGTCGAGTTGCAACAAGGATTATTCCTGCGTCAATGGCTTTTGCCCATCATTTGTCACAGTTCATGGCGGCGCTGTGAAGAAAGGCGCACGTACCAACCCTGCTGATTTAATGGGCAATATTCCCCTGCCCATATTAGCCCCCGTTGGCAATAGTTATGACATCATGATCACGGGTATTGGCGGTACGGGCATTGTCACCATCGGCCAGATTATGGTTATGGCGGCACATCTGGAAGGTAAAGGCGCCAGCGTTCTTGACTTCACCGGTTTTGCCCAAAAGGGCGGCTCTGTTATCAGCTATCTTAGATTAACAAACAACGCTAATGATTTAAAAGCAATACGCATTGGCACTGGCGCGGCTGACCTTTTGTTGGGCTGTGATATGGTGGTTGCAGGTAGCCGGGAATCCCTTCGCACCCTGCAAAAAGACAAAACAGCCGTTATTTTGAATACCCAAAAAAACCAAACGGCACAGTTCGTCCTGAACCGGGATGCTGATATTCATGATGACCAGATCATGGGTGCTATTGCATCGGTGGTCGGCGATGTCACTCTTCACAGGATTGATGCAACTAAAATAGCCACGGCAATAATGGGTGACAGCATTGCCACCAATATGTTCCTGTTTGGCTACGCATGGCAGAAAGGCACTGTCCCCTTGACTTTGAAGGCCATATTTCGGGCCATTGAGCTTAATGGGGTGGCCGTGGATGGTAATAAACAGAGCTTTAACTGGGGCCGCATTGCCGCCACGGATTTGGCACTAGTGGAACAGTCCCTGCCCCATCCCATCAAACAGGATGCGCCGCTCACCTCGCTCACGGATATTGTAAAATATCGCGCCAATTACCTGAAAGAATATCAGGATCAGAGCCTCGCTGATAAATACACCCATGCTGTGAATAAAATCCGTGATCTGGAGATAAACCTAGAGGGAGAATCCCTCGACTTATCCAAGGCGGTGGCGCGGAATTATTTCAAGCTTCTGGCCATCAAGGATGAATATGAAGTGGCACGGCTTTATACCAATGGTGAGTTTGAGAAGAAAATAAATCAGCAGTTTGAAGGCGACTTTAAAATTCATTTTCATATGGCCCCGCCGCTTCTGGCGCGCAAGGACAGCAAGGGACATCTACGTAAAATGGAATTTGGTGGCTGGATGTTTAAAGCCCTGAAAATTGTCGCTCGACTTAGAGGATTTCGTGGCACAATATTTGATATCTTTGGCAGAACAAGCGAACGTAAAATGGAGCGAAAACTTGTCTGCGATTATGAAGAAATGCTCCTTGAATTCCATAAAACACTATCCAAAGACAATTTATTTTCCGCAATCGCGCTTGCCTCAACAGCTTCTGAAATAAGGGGTTTTGGACATGTGAAGGAAGAATCCGTTGCAAAATCAACAAAAAATTCCGCTGGGCTATTGAAAGATTACCATTCAGGAGATAAGTATACGGCAGCAGTCGAATAAACAATATTTAAATCTGAGGATAGTAAGATGCAGCCGATCAAACCACGCAATGGTATTTTGAATATCACCCCCTATAAAGCCGGGGATGCCAAGATCGAAGGCTTCGACAGAGTGATCAAACTGGCCTCCAATGAAAGCCCTATGGGGCCAAGTCCAAAGGCTGTGGATGCCATCAATAAAGTGGCATCGGACGGTTTACAGCTATACCCGGACCCCTCTTGCGGTGCCTTACGGCAGGCCATCGGAGAGGTTCATGGTCTTGACCCGGCACAGATTATCTGTTCAAACGGTTCTGAAGAATTGCTTCACCTTATGGCTAAGGGCTATGCCACCATCGGGGATGAGATTATCTATTGCCAATATGGCTTCATTGCCTATCCGATTATAATTCACGGTGTCGGGGCAACGCCGGTTATGGTTCAGGACGAAAATTATACTTCCAGTGTGGATGCCATTCTCGCGGGCGTCACTGACAGGACAAAAATTGTCAATCTTGCGAACCCTAATAATCCAACAGGAACTTACCTTTCCACTAGTGAAGTTAAAAGGCTTCGGGACGGACTGCGGGATGATATTTTATTGGTGCTTGATGCGGCTTATGCGGAATATGTGGACCGGGATGATTATGACAGCGGATTTGACATGGTAGATAACGGTTTGGAAAATACTGTTGTTACCCGAACTTTTTCCAAAATTTATGGACTGGCTGGCGCGCGGATTGGATGGGCTTATGCTCCTAAGAGCGTGTTGGATATATTGCATCGTATCAGAGGAACTTTTAACGTATCCACCCTGTCACAAGCGGCGGCCATTGCCGCTGTCCATGATCAGGATCATATGGAAAAGGCCAAAGCTCATAACCTTAAATGGCTACCGAAAATGTCGGAAAGCCTGGAAGCCCTTGGCATGACCGTCACCCCTAGTCAGGGCAATTTCATTCTTGTTCATTTCCCCGGCGGGCCTGAGCAATCAGTTGCGGCGGATAAATTTCTGCGTTCCAAAGGCATCATTGTTCGGCCTGTGGGAAATTATGATTTGGCGAGTGCCCTGCGGATCACCATTGGTACCGATTCCGAGAATGAGGCCCTGCTCACAGAAATGAGTGCGTTTTTTGCCTAAGTTCTGTAACGGTCAAGCCAGAATGCGATTGCAGTAAAAATTATAAATATGCCTATTGATGATACTGAAGCCAACATTACAGTAAGATTGGGATCAAAAGGCATATTCACTAACATGATATAAAAACCAATCATGCAACCAACAAAAATGATCATGGCGTATTTCCCCATACCTCCTGATGCTGTCGTTGATCGCAGATAGAGGATTAAGGCGCCGATAAGCAAAGAAATTTCCAAAACGACAGTCGCCATAAAATTATTCCACAGGCCAAAACCCACTTTCAGACTGTTATCCCCGAGCAGAGGCAAGTCTGGTGTATGGACGATCAAATCTATAAACCAGTGGGACAAGACCGCTAATGCCATGATGAGCGCAACGCGCTTATTATTCCGCCACAGGCCATAAATCACCCCTGCCCATAGAAAAGAGGCGAGCAATCCGTGGCTATAGGGGTAAAAATAAAGTTCAAAATGATTGATGGCCGTGTAATTTTCTACAAGCCTGAATTCCTCAATACCTAAGGGCGCAAAGAAAAAGAACAAATAATCCACAAACTGTACTGCGATAAACAGCATACCCAATGAGGCTTTTTTCTCCACTGATTTTAAGGCAAAACCCGCTGCATAATGTCCAATAAACATATTATTCCCCTTACATATTTAACGAATGTGCGGTGGTATATTTCACCCGCCGTAACGTAAAACTTGAATTTGAAGATGCCACCAAATGATGGCTGAGCAAATGGCGGGACAGGAATATTTCATAATCCTCAATATTCGGCACCATCACCACCAGCATATAATCATAATTGCCCACAACCGCATAACACTCCATGACTTCTGTGCGGGAGGCGATAAACTCCTCAAATTCGATCCTTGTGTCTTCGCCGTGACGCACCAGCCGCAGATTAATCAGCGCGCAAACCTGCATACCGATTTTTTTAGGGTCAAGCAAGGCCACCTGCCCCTGAATGACCCCGACCTCTTCAAGGTTCTTGATCCGCCGCCATACTGATGTGGCAGAAACGCCCGTTTGCTCGGCAATATCCTGATGGGTAAGAGTAGCGTCCCTTTGAATCAGGTTTAATATCCTCACATCAGACTCATCCAGTGAAATTGACATTTCAGATTCCTTGTATTTACGAATTAATATTTCAACTTTACCTGATTTTACCTAAAAATAAAAACAATATTTCATCATTTGAGGAGTATAAATACGATCATTAATAACTTAAATATCAGGAGACCAAGATGGCGATATATGAACAGGGTGACAACCCAATGGGCGTGAATGGCTTTGAATTTATCGAATATGCCTCCCCTAACCCAGAAGAACTACGGGACCTGTTCAGGAAACTTGGCTTTAAGGCCGTAGCCCGTCACCGGTCAAAGGATGTTACCCTGTACCGTCAGGGCGATGTTAATTTCCTGATCAATGCGGAACCGGAAAGCTTTGCCCAGCGCTATGCTTTCGCCCATGGGCCAAGCATTTGCTCTATGGCTTTCCGTGTCAAAAATTCAAAACAGGCTTACAAACATGCTCTAGCAAATGGTGGGCAGGCTGTTCCAAGTGATGCGGGGCCTATGGAGCTGAACATCCCCGCCATTGAAGGCATCGGCGGCAGCCGGCTATATCTGGTCGACCGTTATGGCGACCACACCATTTATGATGTTGACTTTGTCCCCTATTCGGATGAGGCAGATATAGAGGTTGATGATTGCGGTATGTTGCTGATTGATCACCTTACCCATAATGTTTATCAGGGTCGGATGTCCTACTGGGCAGAGTTTTATGAGAATATCTTTAATTTTCGCGAGTTGAAACATTTCGACATTGACGGCAAAAAAACCGGACTGACCAGCAAAGCCATGACCAGCCCCTGCGGCAAGATTCACATCCCCCTTAATGAATCCAAGGATGGCAAGTCACAGATCGTTGAGTATCTCACCGAGTATCGCGGTGAAGGCATCCAGCATGTAGCCTTCGGCACCGATGATATAGACCAGACCGTTGACCAGTTACGGGCCAATGAAGTCTCCCTTCAGGATACACTGGATGCCTATTTTGACCTTATTGATGATCGTATTGACAAGCATGATGAGAATATCGAAGAGCTACGCAGACGCCGTATACTCATAGACGGTTCAGAGGCGGAGGGTATTTTGCTACAGATATTCACCGACACCGTGATCGGGCCTATCTTTTTTGAAATGATACAGCGCAAAGGCAATAACGGTTTTGGTGAGGGTAATTTCAAGGCTTTGTTTGAATCCATCGAGCTGGACCAGATGCGGCGCGGTGTTATCTGAAAAAACCCCGGTTCATTACCGGGGCCAAAATAATTCAGTTTGGAAGATATCAGTCTCAGACCATTTTGCAGGCTTCAGGATTACAGTTTGTTGTCAATGACGCGTAATTTACTTCTTCAACACTGGCTTCAGCCATGCGGGTTATTGCGATGATCAGAAAGAGTGAAGCAAGTCCCGCATTTATCAGGCCCCGCACTGATGAGGTTAGTTTACCTCCCAAGCGGTTCGCCTTAATCAGTCCCATAAAACTATAGGGATCGGTTTTACTTATCAGAATGTTGTACATTTCAATTCTCCTATTGATCATCTTAGCTCAGGTTATCCTAGACAGCGGCCTCAATAACAGGGGCTGAATATTGGGCAAATTCCATTTTTTCCTGTGATACACTTCCGGCTGTCAATCCCACTATAATAACGACTGTAGCTAGAGCAAGGTTCCGCAAAACTTCTTTACTTTCTACGCCAACAAAGGATTTGCGCGAGAAACTTGCGCGGCGGCTGTTTTCCTGTTTGTCAGTAACTAGGCCCATAAAGCTGTTTACTTCTATTTCATTTGTAAAAATTGTGGTCATAACTATTCTCCTTAAATTAGGGTTTAAATTTCTTCACCATATCCTCGCTGCTTCTCTGTTGTAGCGACTTGGTGTACTACATATATAGTACACTAGATCAATAAATGTCAACAATAAAAGCTAACTTAAATATTTATCTTTTATTTTCAGATACTTGGAAATATATAAAACCATAATAGAGGTGTATCAGAGGTCTGTTACTTGCCTAAAACTACTGTTATAGGGCGACCCATAGCATATGAGTCGTTAGGTTTCCGTCTGAATTAAGTAAGCTATTAGCTCTCTGGTGCTTATTTTACAATTAGAGAAAAATTTTACTTTCAATGTGAAAATATTTATACTATTTAAGAACAAACTGATCTACCGTGTGTTTTAATCGGAAGATTATTATTAAATAATAAATTGTAGAGCATTGATATGGTCCAGATGAATCCCAGCACAGCCATTGTAAAGGGCTTAATTAAAAATAATGTTGATACTGTCTTCGGGCTACCCGGCGCGCAGATGTATGACCTGTTTGATGCCTTCTATCAACATAAGGATGAAATCCGTATTATCGGGGCGCGCCATGAACAGGGGCTTGCTTATATGGCCTTTGGCTATGCCCGCTCCACAAACAAACTTGGGGTCTATTCTCCGGTTCCGGGTCCTGGTGTCTTAAACACTACCGCGGCGCTCTGCACAATTTATGGCTCCTCCACATCGGTTTTATGCCTGACCGGAGAAGT